>JAIRSQ010000066.1 GCA_031255395.1 Spirochaetaceae bacterium
TTCACTATAGTTTGAAGGGGGCGAAGCAATCCAGCCCAGGGACGGCCTCACAGGGCTGCCTCGCCGCTGGATTGCTTCGCTGGCGCTCGCAATGACGGCTCCCCGGAAGCCTCGCAGCCCCACAGCCACCCGTTATCTATTATCTCTTTCTGCCTGCTCGCCAGCCTTCGCGACCTCACTCACTCACAAGGATGCTCGCAAGGCCGACTCGCAACCGCCTATCGGCGGCCATTCCTCATTCCTCATTCGCCGACAAGTCAGCTCCCCCGACAGACTCGCAACCGCCTTTCGGCGGCTCCCCCGGCAGCCTCGCCAGCCGCCCCCTCTCGGCGGCTCATTGCTCATTGCTCATTCGTCCGCCGGATTGCTTCGCCGGTGGAAGTTTTGGCTCCGTGTCATCGCCATCCTCCCATGCCGAAAGCGTAGCTTTCGGGGCGGTCCTTCAAGCTCGCCAGCCGCCTGCTGCCAGCGTCATTTTTCATTTCCCATTATTTTTACATCAATTTGACATTCGCTTTATGCGGCCTTGACATTGGCGGATTATGTTTATGGCAAGGAGAATGAAATGCAAAACATTATTTGCTGTTCAAAAAAAATTGCCGCATTAGCCGCCGGAATGGCGCTGATTGCGGTTGTGGCGCCCGTTTTCGCGGGCGGCAGACAGACGGGCGGCGGCAAGGCGGCGAAATCCCAGATTACCGTAATTTCGCGGGAAGAAGGGTCGGGGACGCGGACGGCGTTTGTCGAACTCTTTGAGGTGTTGGACGGAACCAAAAACGACAATGTCGCGCTGTCCGCCGAGATCACCAATAACACCGCCGTCATGATGACTTCTGTCGCAGGCGACAAGAACGCCATCGGCTACATATCGCTGGGGTCGCTAAATGGCACGGTCAAAGCGTTAGCGATAGACGGTGCGGCGGCTTCGGCGGCGGCGATCAAAAGCGGCGCTTACAAAATTTTCCGCCCGTTCAACATCGTTACAAAGGCCGGCCTGAGTCCGGCGGCAAGCGGTTTTATCGGCTATATCCTAAGCGACGAGGGCCAGGCGGTGGTCGCCGCAAACGGGTACCTGCCGCTAGAAGGCGCTCCCGCCTCACTGCCCGCCGCCCGTCCCCGGACGGGAGACAAAATCGCTGTGGCAGGCTCGTCCTCTGTTACCCCGCTGATGGAAAAACTTAGGGAGGCGTACATCGCGAAGTACCCCGGAATCGATATCGAAATACAGCAGAGCGATTCTTCTACCGGAATAAATTCGGTAATTGACGGCGTTTGCGACATCGGCATGGCGTCTCGGGAGCTAAAACGGAGCGAGCTTGACAAGGGAGCGAGCGGCACGGTTATCGCAACCGACGGCATAGCGGTGATAGTAAACAGAGAAAATCCGTTCAACGCCCTGTCGCGGGAAAAGGTCAGAGACATCTACCTTGGCAAAATCGCGGACTGGGCCGAACTTTGACGGCTGGCAAGCGGAACGCCGGCCGGAACGGGCGGGAGGTTGCGGAAAGCCTGACTGGAGCGGTATTCCTTGCGGCGGCCTGTGTCTCGATACTTTGCGTGATACTGATATGCGTCTTCCTGTTTGCCAACGGCGTTCCGGCAATCGGGAAAATTGGGCCGTTGCGGTTCTTCGCGGGGACTCTGTGGAAGCCGGGCAGCGGTAGCTACGGCATAGCCCCGATGATTCTGGGGAGTCTGTATGTAACGGCGGGAGCGATAGTTACGGGAGTGCCGGCGGGGGTTCTCTGCGCCGTGTTCATGGCGCGGTTCTGCCCCAAGCGGCTGTTATCGCTGATGTCCCCGGCGGTTACGCTGCTGGCGGGGATACCTTCGGTGGTCTACGGTTTTTTGGGGCTTACGATTCTGGTTCCCGCGACGAGGTTTCTTGGAATGGGGAACGGGAAAAGCGTACTGACCGCCTCGGTTCTTCTGGGGATAATGATACTGCCCACCGTCATCAGCGTGGCGGAGGCGGCACTGCGGGCCGTGCCGGAAACGTACTACGAAGGCGCTTTGGCGCTTGGGGCTTCGCACGAGGAGGCTGTCTTCTTCGTGCAGGTTCCCGCCGCCTGGTCCGGCATAATGGCGGGAGCTATACTCGGTGTCGGCAGGGCTGTCGGCGAGACGATGGCGGTCATCATGGTTGCGGGCAATCAGGCCGTCATTCCTAAGAGCCTTTTTCAGGGGGCGCGAACGCTTACCGCCAATATAGCGCTGGAGATGGGTTACGCCGCCGACCTCCACCGGGAAGCCCTTATAGCTACGGCGGCTACGCTGTTTGCGTTTGTCATGCTGGTTAATATCCTGTTCGCGTTGGCTAAATCCCGCCGGCGGGCTTAAAACTTGGCGTTACGCATGAAAAGGGCAGGTTTTGCGTTGAAACGCGAATATAGCTTGAAAAGCGCGCGGCGGAAGACGCTGCAAAGCGCGCTAAGACTGGCGGTTTACGCCGCGGCTGCGATGACGGGCTTAATCATACTGGGAATTTGCGCGGCGGTCCTGGCCGGCGGGATACCGGGCTTTAGCCCGGAAATCTTTTCGCGGGTTTATACGAGCGAGAACGCCTCGATGCTTCCGGCGTTTGTAAACACGCTGATCGCAGTCGCACTGGCTCTGGCGCTCGCCGTGCCGCCGGGGGTTTTCGCCGCTGTCTATCTGGTCGAATACGCCCGCAGGAGCAACCCGCTTCTCGGAGCGGTACGCCTTGCGGCGGAGACTCTGGCGGGAGTGCCGTCAATCGTGTACGGCCTCTTCGGGATGTTGCTGTTCGTGGTCGGGTTTCGCTGGGGCTATTCGTTGCTGGCCGGAAGTTTCACGCTGGCGATAATGATACTTCCGCTTGTAATGCGCACGGCGGAAGAGGCGCTGCTTTCCGTGCCGGACACGTACCGCGAAGGGAGTTTCGGTCTCGGTGCTGGCAGGTTGCGGACGGTAACGGCCGTCGTGCTGCCTGCCGCCGCGCCCGGCATTTTTGCCGGAGTCATCCTTGCGGCAGGGCGCATACTTGGAGAATCGGCGGCGCTCATTTTTACCGCGGGCACGGTGGCGCAACTGCCGAAAAGCCTGCTTTCTTCGGGACGGACTCTGGCGGTCCACACTTACAGCCTTTCAAGCGAAGGGCTGTACCTTAAACAGGCTGCCGCCTCCGCCGCGGCCCTCTTGATACTGGCGGCGCTGATCAACGCTCTTTCATTCTTCCTTGCCAAAAAACTGGCCAAAAACTTCAGGACAGGACGGATATGACAAATAAAATCAGCGTTACCTCCCTCAACCTGTATTACGGCGGTTTTCAGGCGCTTAAAAACATCAATCTGGGAATCAGAGAGAACGAGATTACCGCGCTGATAGGGCCGTCCGGCTGCGGAAAATCAACGTTTCTTAAAACCTTGAACCGCATGAACGATCTTGCGGAAGGCTGCCGTATCGAAGGCCGCATACTGTTTGACGGCGAGGACATCTACGGCGGAATGGACGCGAGCCTGCTCCGCAAACGGGTTGGTATGGTCTTTCAGAAGCCGAACCCGTTCCCGATGAGCGTTTACGACAACATCGCCTTCGGCCCCAGGACGCACGGCGTCCGTTCCCGAATCAAACTGGATATAATCGTTGAAAAATCCCTGCGCAAGGCGGCGCTCTGGGACGAGGTCAAAGACAGGCTGAAAAAGAGCGCTCTGTCACTCTCCGGCGGCCAGCAGCAGCGGCTATGCATCGCAAGGGCACTGGCGGTCGAACCGGAAGTCTTATTGATGGACGAGCCCACATCCGCTCTGGACCCGATTTCCACGTCAAAAATTGAAGATCTGACTCTTGAACTGCAAAAACAGTATACTATAGTGATTGTTACCCATAATATGCAACAGGCCGCCCGCATTTCAAACGCGACCGCGTTCTTTTTGATCGGCGAACTGATTGAATGCGGCCCTACGGAGGGGCTGTTTTCCATGCCGTCTGACAAGCGCACGGAAGATTATATTACCGGGAGGTTTGGCTGATGAGAGACAGTTACCGGAAGCAGCTTGAAACCCTGCACAATGAGCTGATATTGATGGGGGCGCTCTGCGAAGACGCGATCGCCGGAGCGGTTACGGGACTGCTGGAAGAGGACGGCGAATTGCGGCAAAAGGCTATACAGTGCGAAAAGGAAATCGACCTTAAAGAACGGGAAATCGAGTCTGTCTGCGTCCGGCTGCTCCTTCGCGAGCAGCCGGTTGCGAGCGACCTTAGGCGCATAACCGCCGCCCAGCGGATGGTGAACGACATGGAACGCATCGGCGACCAGGCCGCCGACATAGCGGAACTGGCGGAGTCCATGTACGAAAAGCGAATGGCGTACGGGCATTTTGTCGAAGAAACGGTTAAAAACGGACTGCACATCGGCGCTATGACGGAAGCCGTTACGGAAATGCTTAGCGCGAGCGTAGATTCTTTCGTGCGCGAGGATATATGGCAGGCCCGCGAAGTTATAAAAATGGACGACGTTGTTGACAGCCTGTTCAGGAAAGTAAAACAGGAACTGATAGAGGTCATCGCGAAGGACAGCAAGACGGGCGGAGCCTGCCTTGACCTTTTGATGATAGCGAAGTATCTGGAACGTATAGGCGATCACGCCTTGAACATAGCCGAATGGGTGGTCTATTCCATCACGGGCGAAAGAGGGGAACCGGCTTGATATATCTGGTAGAAGACGAAAAAGAAATCCGCGAACTGGTGCTGTACACGCTAAACAATTCCGGCCTGCCGGCGAAAGGTTTTGAAGACGGAAGGGGATTTTGGCAGGCTATGGCAAAAGAGGAGCCGGATCTCGCGCTGCTCGATATAATGCTGCCGGGCGAGGACGGCCTTGCGATTTTAAGGCGGCTGCGCTCGTCCCCTAAGACCGCCGGCCTGCCCGTCATCATGCTTACGGCGAAGGGAAGCGAGTACGACAAGGTGCTGGGACTGGAAAACGGGGCGGACGACTATCTTGCAAAGCCGTTCGGCATGATGGAACTGGCGGCAAGAACAAAGGCGCTGCTCAGGCGCGCCCGCCCGGAAAAAGGCTTAAAAAGCCTCGCTCTGGGCGATATTTGTGTCAACATACCCGGACACAGGGTATCTGTAGGCGGCAAGGAAATATCCCTCACCCTCAAAGAATTCGACCTGCTGGTTTGCCTGATGGAAAATAAAGGCGCCGTGTTCTCACGCGAACAGCTTTTGCGGCGGGTTTGGGGCTTCGATTATATCGGCGAAACCAGAACGGTGGACACCCACATCCTGACGCTAAGGGGCAAACTGCTTTCCGCCGGCGAACTTATAAAAACGGTACGCGGACTGGGCTATAAAATAGGGGAGGGGGGAAGCGAATGAGGCGGATAATCCTGGCAGCCCTCTGCTCCGTGTCCGGTTTTTCCATCGCGCTGACCGCTATTTTGATTCATTTTTCCGTGTACTGGGGATTTTCGCGGCGTATGAGGGAGGAAGCGTCGTCCGAACTGGAACTGGCGCGTTCCGGCATCGCCGCAGCCGGAACCGGCTACCTAGATTTGCTTGCGGCGAGCGGGCCGGGACATCCCCGCCTCACGCTGATAGCGCCCGACGGGACGGTTATATTCGACAACGAGTACGATGCGGGGAAAATGGAGAATCACGCCGGCAGGCCGGAAATCGACGCCGCTTTGTCGAAAAAGTCCGGCGAAGCCGTCCGCTTTTCCAGCACGCTGGAAAAGCGGACTTACTACCGTTCCGCTTTGCTTGATGACGGCAGCGTTTTGCGCATCGCCATAAGCGTTGACAGCGCGGCGGCTTCGGCCTTCGCTATTACCCCGTTCGTTCTTGCCGTAGCGATTGGAACCTTTGCCTGCGCCGCGATTATCGCGTCAAAAATAACGCGCCGGATAGTGGAGCCGGTAAACGCCCTCAATCTTGAAGAGCCGGAAGAAAACGGCGTATATGACGAACTTAGTCCGCTGCTCCTTAGGATAAAGGCGCAAAACGACCAGATACATGCGCAAATTGAGGAACTGCGGAAAACGAGGCTCGAATTCGAGGCTGTAACAAACAACATGAAAGAGGGGTTTTTGCTGCTGGACAGGGAAGGGCGCGTCCTTTCCTGCAATCAGAGCGCGTTTAGGTTGCTGCGCGCCCGTCCTCAGGCGGCGGAAAACCGTAGCGTCCTGGTCCTGCGCCGGGACGAGCCGTTCCGCATGGCGCTAAAAAAGGCACTGCGCGGACAGCCTTCGGAATGTTCTCTTTCGGCGGACTCCTCGCGCGTGCGCCTACTGGCGAGTCCCGTTGCAGACGGCGGACAAACGCTGGGGGCGGCGCTGCTGTTGCTGGACGTAACCGAGTTGGAGGACAGGGAACGGCTTCGCCGCGAATTTTCCGCCAACGTGTCCCACGAACTGAAAACGCCGCTTACAGTTATTTCCGGCTACGCGGAAATACTGCGCGACGGCCTTGTCAAGCCCGAAGACGCGCGCGATTTTGGCGGCAAAGTGTACAGCGAAGCCCGCCGCCTCCTTAGCCTTATAAACGACATCATGCAGCTTTCCCGCCTTGACGAGGGCGGGGAAAACATGGAGCGCGAGAACGTAAACCTTCGTTCCATCGCGGACGCCGCCGTCGATCGCGCGGCCCCGTTGGCGCGTTCAAAAGGCGTAACTGTTACTGTAGAAGGGGAGTGCGCTATTATCAGCGGAGTGCCGTACATGCTGCACGAAATGGCGTTCAACCTGTTAGATAACGCTATCAAGTATAACAGCGAAGGCGGCAGCGTGACGGTTTCGGTCGCGCGGGACGATGACGCGGCGCGCCTTTGCGTCGCGGACACGGGAGCGGGCATTCCTCTCGCCGAACGGGAGCGGGTCTTCGAGCGCTTTTACAGGCTGGACAAGAGCCGCGCCGCCGGTAGCGGCACCGGACTCGGCCTTTCCATCGTAAAGCACGGGGCAAGGCTGCATGACGCGCTGGTCGAAATTGAGGACAACGTCCCGCGCGGGACAAAAATCAGCCTTGTGTTTCAAGCGTCCGGCGGTTTGCCGTTTTGCATGTAGACAGCTTCGATAAAGCGGACGGTTTCCATGCCGTCTTCGGCGGTTATTGACGGCGGAACGCCCCTTTGAATCGCCGAAAAGAAATCGTCCGCCTGACAGGTAAAAAAATAGGTTGTCGCGTCAATTTTTTTAAAAAAAGCCTCGTCTTCGGCGCGGAATTTCGCGAGCAGGTTTTGTTCGCCGTCAATTGTCCACAAATCGTTTACGGGCGGCTCCGTTATGCCGCTCATTCCGGCGACAAACATGGCTCCGCCGTCCGTCTGAACGCCCGCCGAGCCGCCGGAACTGCCGTGTATATGCGCTTTTGCGTATATGCCCGGCTTTTGGGAATTGCTCGCGAAGAAGGACCCCAGCCCTCCGTTCGCGAAGCGAACGGAGGCCGCGACGCTGTCTTCGACTTCGATGTACGGGTGATTGATATTTTCGCAGAAGCCGCGGACCTCTTGGAAGCGTCCCATAAACCATAGCATAAGGTCTATCTGGTGCGGCGCCTGGTTGATAAGAACGCCGCCGCCCTCGCTTTGCCATTTGCCTCGCCACGGGTCGCTGTCGTAGTAGGCTTTGTCCCGCCAGCCAAGTATGGTTATCTGCGCCAGCGACGGTTTGCCCAGCTTCCCGGCGTCTATAGCCTGTTTTACGCGGACGCACGGCGGAAAGTACCGCCGCTGGCTTACAACGGACAGAATTTTGCCCGCTTTTTCCGACGCCGCGATCATTTTGGCGCATTGGGCGACATTTACGGCCATAGGTTTTTCTACAAGGACATGACAGCCGGCTTCCAGCGCGGCGATAGCGCACTCGCAATGCTGTGGATGGGGGACGCTGACAATAACGGCGTCGATTTTGTCTTTTTGAACGGCTTCCGCGACGGTTTCGCGGGAGCATAGACCGCGCGACACGGCAAATTCGTCGCGGCGGGCGGCGTTACGCCCGCATACGGCAATCAAATCGCCGCGAGCGGAAGCCCTTACCGCCTCGGCATGAAGAGCGGCGACCTTGCCGTAACCCAGCAGGGCAACCCGTACCTTTTGCGCCATCTATAGCGTAAAAAGCGCTCTAACGCCAACCGCGCCGCCCGAAAACGGTACGGATTCCTTAATTTCTTCCGGTATAATATCCATAAACATAAATATTCCGCAAGTCACTAGCCGACTCATTCGCCGTACGGCGGGACAGTTAATCCTAACAGCGCTCCGGCGTACCATACGCTCCATTGAATATCGGCAGAATATGCCCGCTCATTTAATAAATGGGCAATGAGAGATGAGGTATGTACTGGCGATTGGG
>JAIRSQ010000154.1 GCA_031255395.1 Spirochaetaceae bacterium
GCTGAACGTGGTAAAGGCGATTCAGTATTCCGAAACCGGGCATGGGGACGGCCCGCCAAAGGTACTCGTTGTATGCCCGCCGCCGTTGCTGGACGCTCCTATGTTTGGCGACATTTTTAACGGAAGTGCCGCCGTTTCAAGAAAATTGCCGCCCTATTATCGGCAAATATGCAAGGAAAGCGGCGCGGCCTTCCTTGACGCGGGCGGCGTCATCGAGACAAGCCCGGCGGACGGCATCCATCTTGAATCTTCCGCACATCTGCGTCTTGCCGAAGCGGTGGCGAACATAGCGCGCGGCATGACGGCTTAAAGGCGGCTTGCGCTAATCATGTAGCCTCCGCCATTTTCATGGCTGTCTCCAGAAGTTTTTCTTTGGTGTTCAGTGCCGGATCGTCGATCACAGCCTCCAAAAGCCGGCGCAAAACAATACCCATAAGTTTGCCGCTTGGAATTCCCGCTTCCATCAGATCCTTGCCGTCAACGGCAAGATCCTTTAACGAGAGGGCGCGGCTTTCGGCAAGCGCGTCCGATACGCGGTCGCGGAAGTCGAGCGACAGGTTAGGCGGAGGTTCCGCTCCGCGCGTACCGAACGAGTCGGCGCGGCGCAGGTCGAACAGAGCGTTTAGATTCTCCTCACCGACGCGGCGAACAAAACGGCGTACGGCGCTGGCGCTCCACGCGTCTGTATAATTTAACATATGTTCCCTGACAAGGAGCGCCGTTTCGTCGATAACGGCGTTTGGGTAACGGAGCCGCTTCATTATCGCCCTGGTAATTTCCTCCGATATGGCTTCGTGGTTGTAAAACGTCAGCGCCCCCTCGCCGTCAAGACGCGCCGCCGCCGGTTTCCCGATGTCGTGAAACAGCGCAGCAAGCCGGACGGTCTGTTTGTAACCGTTACGCGCCGCGTAGTCGCAGGCGAGCAGGCTATGGGCAAGCACGTCAAAACTATGATACCCATTTTGCTCTACGCCGCGGCAGCGTTCAAGCTCAGGCAGCGCAAGTTTCAAAAGCCCGCATCTTTCCATATGCAGCAGAGCAACGGACGGCCTTGCGGACGCGATAATTTTGTCAAACTCGGTTTTCACGCGCTCCGCCGAAACTGGAAGTATCATCGCCGGGTTCCGCCTAATCGCCCTCAGCAGTTCGCCGTCAACCTCGAAACCTAGCTGTGAAGCGAAACGCAGAGCCCGTAGCGCGCGCAGGCCGTCTTCGTTCAGGCGGTCTTCGGCCAGTCCCGCGCAACGGATCAATTTTTTTTCGATGTCGGCCCTGCCGCCAAACGGGTCTATGATACGGCCATCCGGCAGGCTGGCGGCTATCGCGTTCATGGTAAAATCGCGGCGCGAAAGATCGTCCTCTATGCGGGACGCATAGAGGACGCTGTCGGGATGCCGCCCGTCCCCGTAATCTCCGTCTATGCGGAACGCGGTAACCTCAATGGAATGTTTTTTATAGCGGACTGTAACGGTGCCGTGTTTTATGCCTGTGGGTATTACGCGGGGAAACATACGCATGACATCTTCGGGCGCGGCATTGCTGGCAATGTCCCAGTCAACATGACGCTCGCCCCGCAGAATATCCCGCACCGCGCCTCCCACCAGAAACGCCTGTTTGCCGCTCGCAACAAAAACGGCGGCAATTTCCCGCAGTAACGGCGGAACAGCTATCCTGTCGATTCTTGTCGCGCCGCGCATGGCAGAACGGCCGCCCTACAGTTTTGCGGCGGTAATATTTTTTACCGTGTACGTTACCTTTTCGCCGTTGATCGCAAAATCAAACTTTTCGTCTTTATGCTTGTTCATCAGGGAACCGCCAAACGGAGACAGGTACGAAATAATCCTGTTGTCCGGATCTGATTCCCACGGACCGAGAATGGTGTAAACGTCTTCCGTGCCTTTGGATTCGTTGGCGAGCGTAACTACAGTCCCGAACGAAACGCGGGAAGTATTAACGGAGGCAGGATCGAAAAGCTGGGCGCGTTCTATTTCATTCTTCAATTTTACGACTGTAGAATTAAGGATCTCCTGTTTTTCTTTCGCCGCCTTGTATTCCGCGTTCTCGCGCAGATCGCCCAGCGACAGCGCGAACGCTATCTCTTTCGAGTTTGCGGGAATATCTTCTGTCATTATGCGCTCAAGCTGCAATTCTTTTTCTTTGTATTTCGCGACGGTAACGAACAGCGTGCGGGACGCCGTATCTTTTTCAACCGCGCCAAAAAATTTAAAGTCGGGAAACCTGTCGAGAATACGGTTCTTCAGTTTCAGCTTGTCCGCCGGATCGAGGTCCTTTACGTCCTCCACAAGCGTATAAACGCGCACGATAGCTTCGCGGCTCGCGTCGCCGATATAATTTTCTAGCAGATTCTCTTTGAACAAAATAGCGTATGCCTGCTTGTTTATTTTTTTGTTGTCCGTAGTGTCACGATGATTGTCGATCTCGCGGTATGTCAATTCAAGCAGATAGACAAGCGTAATGATTATCTTTTCTTCGGTCATTCCCGCCTTTATAAACAGCGGGTCTTCGCGGTAATTTTTATAGAGCCATACGACAGCTTCGCGGTTGTCCTTGTAATTTTCAAAACATCCGCGAATCATCGCGACTATTTTGTTTTCGGCTCCGGCCTGTTTCAGGTCGTCAATTACGGATTTCAGCAGCGCATGCGGAAAAAGGCTGATATAAATGTCCTCCCAAGATGGTATAAAAAGTTTGATCTGTGAAAGAAAATCTTTTTTTATTTTTTCGTCTTTGATTTTCCGAAAAAGCGAAGATGGATTTTCGATATTCGCGAACAGCGCGGTAAAATTTAGATGGACAAGCGGATTCAGGAACGGATACGAGGCTACAAGGTCTTTTAGCAGAAGGTACGAGCTTACAGCCTGTTCATTCACCGGCATATTCGGCTTTAAGTGTCCGGCAAAAAACACCGCCATCTCGTTAAAGCGCTCCGAATCGGGCTCTATATTTTTTATTTCCTTTACGAATTCTTTAATCAGCGCAAGCCTGTTAAAGAATTTTTTTTCGGCCTTAAATTCGGCGTACAGTTTTTCTTCCTTGCTTAAAGAGCGGTCGCGCACCGTGAAAACGTTTATATTGGCGGAGCTTACGCCGAACAGCGGATTGTCTTTCAGAATGCTATGGGCCTTGGCGTTCCACGACGGCCATTCGCCGGCGGTAAGCACGGAGGGGACAAGCTCTGCCTTTATCCGCTTAATGTCGCAAAGGTTGTCATAACTTTTTATTATAGTTTTTAACGCCCATTCAGGGTCGTTTTTTATCTTTTCGCGAAGTTTTTCCTTGTTCATGGTCGCTTTCAAAACCCAGATATGGTTTTTTTCCAGCGTCTGCAACGCGTCAACCGCCATTTTAAGCGACATACTGTGCGAGCGTTTTTTTGCGAAGTCTATTACAATATCGTCGCCTTCGGCGCTTGCGATACGGCCCACGCCCCAGGTTCTGTGAAAGACAAAATTTCCTTTGTCAAACGCTATATGTTTTTCAAAATCCATGATCGCTTCATGCACGTTGCGCCAATTCTGCGTAAGGTTCGATATGCGTATATATTCTTCAAGCTGGCTGTGCCGCGCGTATTTTTGCCTGAAGCATTCCGTTATTTCTTTTCTCGCGAAGTTATCGCGCTCGTCATAGTTCAGTATATGTTTTAATATTGTTATTGACGTATTGATATCGCCGCGTTTTTTGCATGAATTGTGCACGTCGGTAAGCAACAAAACCGCCTTGTCCGCGCTGATATTTTTTGCGACCTTGCCTTGCACGGAAAAAAAGAAGTCTGTGTCTTCAGGGTAGTAATCCAGCAATTTAAGCCATATTTCGCGCACGTTAGTAAAGAGCTGCTTGTTAATATACCTGTGCAACGATTTCTTAAAGTAATCCGTAGCCTCGTCAATATCCGACAATTTTTCGGCGCGCTCCGCGAGCAGTTTGGCAAGGTCCGCTTCTTCCGCGTCTATTTTTACGATCCGCTTCCACGCGTCGAGCATTTTTTCCTCGTCGTTATCGTTCTTGTAACACTCGCTTAGCGTGCGTAGCGCGAATTTTGATTCGCCGTATTCAAGCACGCGCTCGCAAAGATACTTTACAATATTCCATTTGTGATTATCCACAAAAATGCCGACAAGGCTGATAAGCGCGGCATCGTCTATGCGGCGCTGCGAAAGGGCGATCATGCCGGAAAAATAGACGGCTATGATGCTGTTTTTTGAATGGCTAAGATGCTCTTCGCATATATTCTTAATATCGTCGCAGGTATGTTCCTTTTTTGCCTGTTCAAGCACAAGATCAAGTTCTTTGAACCGGTCTATCGAATAATTGCCGAGGGTCGCCCTTGTAAATTTTTCTTCGTTGAGCATATTTTGCACGTCTTTTAGAAGCGCTTCTGACATAATCAAATCCTTCCTTATTAACACATATACCGCTCAAAAATGACCGGTTTGATTATCTTTATTTTTAATTTTATCTCGTCAATCAAGGCATGGCCGCCGCCTGAGCCTTCGTAATGGTCTATCAGCCTAAAATATCTGTTCAGCAGCGCCGGAGTTAAAATCTTTTCGTCTTTGCGGCTGCCGCGCAGTTCGCTTTCCAAATCAAAAATCTGCTGTTTCAGCCTGCCCGCTTCGGATGGTTTGAGCTCCCGTTTTACCGTGAAAACGCCCAGCACCGCCCCGTAAACCGGAATCCATTCCCGCAATTCCGCTCCGGTATAACCCATGTTTTCAACGTGCCGGACAAGTTCAAGTATCAGATCCGACTCTAAATTATGCAGATCGACCGCCTGTGGCCCTATAAAAAAAGCCTCGCGAAACAGCGCCTTGGCCGCCTTTGTTTCTCCAAGCAGCGCGTAAACGTCTGCCAGCGCGGAAATAGCCGCCGCGTCCTCCCGCTTGAACCTGACCGCCTGCTTAAGGTAGTCCAGCGCGTCCTCATACCTGCCCATCCCCTTATAGCAACGTCCAACCTGCTCCAGAAGTTCAGGGTCATGCCTCATGCTACCGTCCGCAAGAACCGCCTGATAGTTTCGTAACGCAAGCCCGTACACGAACCGCTTAACGGCATACTGGCACCCGTCATACACGTTTCCGACACGCTCAAGGAAACCGTAATAGCTCTTCCACTGGGAAAGCAGAAAATTGCCCCTGCTACAGGGGTCGCAAGCGTCCGCGGCGTTATCAAGATTTTTTATCCGTTCCATCCACCATTTCAAGCATTTTAACGCGTAAAGCGCCTCTTGTTGAGTATAATCAGCGCGTAAAGCCTGCTCCAGCTTTAAAAGCGCTTCCTTCGGCTTAGTCTCCTTCATATTTTTGTAGGCTTCATGGATAAAGTTCCGCGCCAAAGTGTTCGCGTCCGTCCCGTCCGCCGCTCCATGAAGCGGATTTTCCGCCTCCATTCTCCGCTCCCGTTTCACCCCCGCCTATATTATTGCCGACACACACATTTTTTACAACCCCGCCGGAGCCCGCTCCGGCGATTGGCCTTTGCCCAGTCTGACAGGAGCGAAAACAAGTGCGGAGTACAACGGACAAGGAAAAGCGGCCGGGAAAGAAAGAGCAAGAACGGCTCGCGGCCACAGAGAAGGACCGGCTCTTGAAAATAACGAAAAACGGGGATCGTGTCCGGCGCGTTAGGGTATTCGGGCGAATATTTTGTTGCGCTTGGACGAAGACGGCGCGGACAAACAAATGTGGGAACCGTAAGCGATAGCCGAACAATGCGGTTGCCAAG
>JAIRSQ010000170.1 GCA_031255395.1 Spirochaetaceae bacterium
TCCATGACTTGGGTTTTTCTGAGCCTGCTCGGAGCGTTCCCGTACTTCCTGAGCGGCGGCGGGATGAGTTTTACCGACGCGCTGTTCGAGAGCGTCTGCAGTTTTGCGTCCACTGGCGCGACAACGATGACCAGCGTCGAGACGATGCCGCACTCCCTGCTGCTGTGGCGGAGTATATGCCACTGGACAGGCGGCATGGGCATCATCGTGCTGACTGTGGCGCTGCTGCCGTTGCTCGGCGTGGGCGGCTTCCAAATGCTCAAGGCGGAGTCGCCCGGTCCCGAAAAAGAAAAAATCACGCCCAAGATAACCGAGACGGCAAAGGTTCTGTGGCTCGTTTACATCGCGTTTACAGCGCTGCTTTTCCTGTTATACCTCGCCGGCGGCATGGACGTTTTTGACGCAGCCTGCAACGCGCTCACTATCCTCGCAACAGGCGGCGTGAGCACAAAGAACAACGGGTTGCGGTTCTACGATTCGGCGTACATCGACATTGTTACGACCGTGTTCATGCTGCTTGCGGGCTTAAACTTTAATCTGTACTTCCGCATCCTGCGCGGAAAAATCAAAGACGTTTTTTACAACACCGAGGCCCGCGCCTACCTGCTCATATTCGCCGCTTCCTGCGCGGCGGTCGCGGTGTCGATATACCCGCTGTACGGCTCGGCAAGGACGGCGCTCCGTTACGCCGCCTTCCAGAGCGCGTCCATACTGAGCACGACAGGCAACGCCGCCGCCAATTACGAACTCTGGCCGCCGCTCGCCCAGGCCGCGCTCTTTTTGCTGATGTTCATCGGCGGCTGTTCCGGCTCGACAGCCTGCGGCATAAAGGTCGTCCGCCACGCCGTACTGTTCAAACAGGCCGTGAACGAACTACGCCGCATGATATTCCCGCGCGGCGTGTTCAGCGTCAGGCTTAACAACAGGGCCGGCCGTAAAGACGTGGTTTACGGAGTCGCGGGCTTTATATTCCTGTACTTCTTTATCGTCTTTGCCGCCACGCTCGTCACGGCGGCAAGCGGCGTTGACCTGTTCACATCGTTCAGCGCCTCGCTTTCAATCCTTGGCAACATCGGCACAGGCTTCGGCGGCGTAGGCCCCGTCCACAACTGGGCCGCCTTTAGCGACCCCGTCAAATGGATGTTCTGCTTCATGATGATTGCCGGTCGCCTCGAACTATGGACAATTTTCGTCCTGCTCTCCCCCGACTTCTGGCGCTCGAATTAGCTTGGGGTACGCAAAATTGACCGTGAATGCGGCGGATAATGTTACAAAGTTGAGGCTCGTTCCTAAAATCCTGTGGAAATTCGTTTTTACGTAACGGCATGTGATATATTTACAAAAATAAATAACTAAAATATAATTGACTGGAGCAATGAATTTGGAGGCAGGAATGGAAAAAGGTTATGAGAAAACATATAATTGGGTGAAAGGTTTGTTGAAAATTGCGATTTTTCTGGAAGTTCTAAAAGACTTGGATTAGAGCAATTTTCAGAAAATGAAATATCTTTAAACTTTCTTGACCGAACATACCGAGTAACAAAAGAGGGAATAAAACTTGTCGAACAAAAACAATATGGAATGTCGATTCTGAGGGTTATGAATATGATTTGAAAAGCGTTTTGGAATATTATGTGCTATCAAAAGCAAATATTGAACCTGCGTATGAATATTCCACTTTAGGGCATTTTTCTGGAGGCGTATTCAGCGAAAGCAGCAGTTGGTGGTCAATGATGGATAAGAAATTTTAAGATACATTTGGCAATAATTATGACTGTCTAAAAAAAGTAATGGATATATTTGGAATGGAGCATAAAAAAGAAAAGGGAAATGGAAAATATGTATGGAATTATAAAATATTGCCCAAGATACCGATTAAATTGATGTTCTATGAAGGAGATGATGAATTCCCGTCGAAATTACAGATTCTCTATGATAGCAATGTTTTGAAAATATTTAATTTTGAACAATTAGGAGTTTTGCATGTTAGTATTTTTCACGCAATACTATCAATGGATAGAAATAAAAACCAAACAGTAGCAGACCCACAGTTCATGGCAAGGGGCTTCGCAAATGCCACGAATCAGCATAACGGGCATATTTACACACAGACTCACAAAACGGGTCTGATGTCGATAACAGACGGTCCAGTCCCCACAAAAACGTTTGCCGACAGGTCTTCAGGCACTACTAACAGGTATACCGGAAACAGGCTTGCCGGTAAATGAGGAGCAGGCCGCTAATTGCGTTTGGCGGGTTGCCCTTGCGAGTCGGCGGAGGGAAGATGGGAGGCGTGTTATAACCGAGTTCGTATCCATTCAGCGCATGGTTATGTCGCGCCTTATGTTTTTAACTCAGTGCTAGGCGATTAGCGGCACCTGACAAACAGGTAAAACCCGGTCTCCTAACCGCTACTCCTCCACAAGCCCGCCATCAAGGACTGTTTGTCCGCCGCCGCGCCTTCACTCATACACAGGCCTCCCCTTAAAAAGTGTCAGCCGTCTTTACAACAACACAGAGCCAACATATTTTGCGTTAAGCAAGACCAACATGCGGTGGACGCAACCGCTGTTGATGTTTTGGATCTCTTGTCATACACGTCTTCCATAACGGCACTTGCCTTGCCGAAGGCATGGCTCGAAATCCGCTTAGGGTATGCCGCCACGGAGCAGGTGTAAAACACGCTAACGGACATCTAAAGACGCTTGTATCCGCGTATGCAAAAGATGGCTCCGGAGGCTGCGTATGTAATAGTAAGCGCGTGTGAATCCGCTCCGTTCAGAATATGCGCTTGTACCTTACGCCATCTGGCGGACATGGGAACAAGCGCGGGATACAAACTGGTTTAGGTTAAACGAGAGTCTGTCGCGCCGGGAGTTTCGGGCGGCGTCGGGCATGTTAGACCGGAAGTTCATTACTCACCACTCATTGTGAAGCTACCCTGACGCGCCGCCTTGACAGCGGAAGCGGCGGCGGCTATGATGACAAACATCCTTTTGGGGGTAATTTATGGCAAAAGTCGAATTAAAGGGCGTTGGAAAAGTGTACGACGGCGCGGTGCGGGCGGTTGACAACGCGAATATTGTCATTGAGGACAAAGAATTCGCTGTATTTGTCGGGCCTTCCGGTTGCGGGAAGTCCACAACGCTACGCATGATTGCCGGACTTGAGGAGATTACTGAAGGCGAAGTGTTGATTGACGGCGAATTGGTAAACGATATGCCGCCGAAAGACCGTAATATAGCGATGGTGTTTCAGAATTACGCTCTCTACCCGCACATGACCGTGTATGAAAACATGGCTTTTGGACTTAGAATAAAAAAAATCCCAAAAGACGAGATTGACAGGCGGGTACAAGAGGCGGCGCGAATTCTTGACATTGGCAAATTTCTTGAGCGCAAGCCAAAGGCGCTTTCAGGCGGGCAGCGGCAACGGGTGGCGGTCGGCAGGGCGATTGTTAGGCATCCAAAAGTTTTCCTGTTTGACGAGCCGCTTTCAAACCTTGACGCTAAACTCCGCGTGCAGATGCGCGCCGAAATCTCCAGCCTGCATCACAGGCTCGACGCCACTATGATCTATGTTACGCACGACCAAGTTGAAGCGATGACAATGGCCGACAAAATCGTTGGGTACAAGGATGGAAAAATTCAACAGATAGGTTCACCGCTACGCCTTTACAACTATCCCGGAAACAAATTTGTCGCCGGCTTTATCGGTTCGCCGCCGATGAATTTTTTGACCGTCACGGTTACAGAAGAAGGCGGACACATCGCTCTTGACGAAGGCAGCTTTAAACTTAACGTCTTCGCGGAACATGAAAGCGCCCTTAAAGAATATGACGGCAAAGAGGTCTATCTGGGGATACGTCCCGAAGACTTGCTTTTTAACGAGGACAACGGCGCGGCGAGCGGCATCCCGCTGTCTGTGAGCGTGGTAGAACCGCTGGGCGCGGACACCACTCTTTGGCTCAACACTACGACGCAAAGCATCGTGGCAAGAACAGAACCGACCCGCCTTTTTAAGGTTGGCGACAGCGTAAACTTTGTGCCGCGCATGGAAAAAGCGCGTTATTTTGACAAGGAAACGGAACTGGCGATTCTGCCTACGCCGGCATAGCGGGGAGTTTTCGGCATAACGCTAGCGATTTTACTAATTACCCGCCAAAGCCGACATTTATTCCCCGGCGAACAGCGCCGCTCCTATAGCTCCGGCATACGTCCCGTTAGGTATCGGCTGTAACTCCGTTCCCAGCACGCGAGAGAGCGCGGCGCGGATTCCCGCGCTCTCCGAAAGTCCGCCCGTTATGCCAGCCGGAGAAGCAATGCCGATTCTGGCAGCAAGCGAGGCTATCCGCCGGGACATGGAAACCGCCGCTCCGCCGATTATCTCCTCGCGGGAAACGCCCGCCGCAAGCAGTCCGATGATTTCCGATTCGGCAAAGACGGCGCAGGCACTGTTTAGCGGAGCTTCCTTTCCGAGCGCTAAAAGTTCTTCCATCATATGGGCGTCCAGTTCAAGCCGACTGGCGGCCATCTCTAAAAAACGCCCTGACCCCGCGGCGCACTTGTCGTTCATCTGAAAATCTCGCGCCCTGCCGTTCTCAGTCGCGATGACCTTGCAGTCCTGTCCGCCTATGTCTATGACAGTCCTTATACCCGGATACAGAAATTCGGCTCCGCGGGCATGGGCGCCGATTTCAGTCAGAACAACGTCCGCTCCCGCTATCTTTTCCCGCCCGTACCCCGTGGCGGCCAGTTTAAAGCCGTCGGGGTTTCCCCCGCCGCCACTTTCCAAAAGTTCTTCCAGTATAAGCCGCCCGCTTTCCGCCACGTTCCAGCCGGTCGGGCGGCGGGACAGGGCCAGGATGTTCCCGCTTTGCAACAGCGCTCCTTTACAAAAAGAAGAGCCGCAGTCGATGCCGGCAAGCGGCTTTCCTATAAGAACCTCGGCCATGCTATAGCATCTCGATGAAGGCAGCGGCGCGGGTTTTGAGCTGCGCTGTATCTCCGGGCGAATAGTCGGTTTCCAGCGACAAAAACGGAATATTTCGCGTTTTAAGAAATTCCCTTATAGCGTGGGTCTCGACCGCGTAGGTGTGGCATGACTGGAGAGTCATTTCGATGACTCCGTCCGCCGCAAACTGGTCGCAGAGTCGCCCCAAAAGCTCAAGCCGGTTAGGGTTGGGACTCATCACGCTACACCCGATAGCCAGATAATAGTCGCAAAGAGCCTCGTAGGGGTCGCCGGTTTCGTCGGCCAGCCTGTCGTACTGCTTTGCTCCGGTACAGTTTTCATAGGCCACGACCACTCCGCCCGATTCCTCAATCACGCGGACAACCTTTTCCGTGGCTCCTCCCATCGGACAGCCGGTAATCACGATACGCTTAGCCTCCCCGGAAACCGGACGCTTCCCGCCTGCGTATTCGCTTTTTATCCGGCTTATAGTTTCTTCAAGCTCCCGTACCTTATCCTCGTGACTAAACCTGAACTGGGCTCCGTAAAGTATCTGCAACTGGTTAAGGCCGGTCATCGGCGGAGGCGAGGCAAGCGAAAGTTCGTATACCGCCTTTAATAGCGAGCGTTCCCGGTTTCGTTTTACTATGGCTTCCCGCAGCTTTTCTTCGGTTATGCCGACATTAAATTTCTCTTCGATTTTCTTTTTCAGCAGGCGGATTTCGCTTAACCAAAGCGCGCGCGAAGTTTCTTTGCGCTGGGAGCGCGGCAGTTCCATAACATGAACGTCTTTTATCTTTCCCAAGTATTCATACATCTTGATTTTGCCGTCGCAAGTTGTTTCGCCCACCACAATGTCCGAAAAGTACATATAGGGACACTTATCGGCGACAGCAAACCCGTAACTGGCTTTTATCAGCGGACAGAGGTTGCGGGGCAGGGTCTTTTCCGCTTCCGGGACGGTTTCTTCACTGGTCGAACAGAGCCCCACATAAATGACTCCGGCTGCCATGAAAAGTTCAACCGGCACATAAGAACAGAATGTTCCCGCCACGCCGTATCCCTGCTCTTTTAGGGATTTCATCGTAAGAAAGCCCTGCCTTCGGGCTTCTGAAAAGGATTCAAATATTTCCGGCAAATCCTGCATTGTCGTCTCCTTGCTTAAAAGTATTGCGCGTTAGTATATCGAAATTTTAAATATGTTTCAACCGTAAAATAGGGGGTATCCCGCGCTAAAAGAATTCCGCCAGTTCGAGTCCAAGAGTGATGGCGGCGGCGGCGGCCTTCATCCGCACTTCGTTGCGTCTGCCGGTAAAACAGCCGGTAACGGCAAGCGTATGCCTTCCGCGGCAGGCCCCAGCTATCCAGACAGTTCCGACCGGATTAGCCGAACCGTCTCCGTCAGGGCCGGCGAGGCCTGTAACCGCCAGCGCCGTGTCCGTGTTCGCAAGCCGTCGCGCGGCCTCCGCCATCGCGCAGGCGCACTCACGGCTCACCGCTCCGTGTTTTTCCAGCAGGAGCGCGTCAATTCCAAGCGTCCGTTGTTTCGCGTCAAGAGTGTAGGTAACAAAACCGCCCCAAAATACGGCGGACGCGCCGGGAACGCGGACCAGCAGGCTGCCTAAAAGTCCGCCCGTGCAAGATTCCGCCGTTGCGACGCTGACGCGCTTTTCCGTCAGCGCTCCTATCAGCCGTCCGGCCAGACGCCCCGCTCTCCATGCCAGCATATCCTAAAAGATAATCCGGTTCCTGAAAACATGCAATTCGCCGGAACAGACCAAGACCTTCTTCGCTAAAGGGCTGTAGATTTTTTCTTTTGGTTATGCCAAGATTATAAGCCGTTTGGCTTAACGCAAGGAGAGAAATATGAAAAAAGAAAATAGAGCTCTTTACGAAATGGCGGCGCAGGCGGATATGCCGTATAAACGAAGCGGCGCCGACATGTCCCGCGTCAAAGATTTGGTTTATACATTGATAAAAAATTATGACGAAATTGAAGATACGATTAAGGTTGATTCCATTTACCAGCTTAACCGTTCTTTGTTGATAGAAATCATTGAAAAGCTCAGGCGGCTGATTTTCCCGGGTTACTTTGTAAAAAAGTATATTACAAAAACTTTTATCGAATACCAGACCGGCACTCTTGTCGAAGAGATTTTTTTTGCTTTGACAAAACAGATAGCGATCGCGCTATGCCATCGCAAGGACGGTTCGGCTTGCCATGACGCAGCGCTGGAACAATCCGAAGAAATTGTATATGTATTTTTATCGAAACTTCCCAAAATCAGGGAATATCTTGCCACGGACGTGAAAGCTGCGTTTGACGGCGATCCGGCGGCTTACAGCAAAGACGAGATAATATCATCCTATCCTGGAATATACGCGATAATGACATACCGTCTGGCGCATGAACTTTATATGCTAAACGTTCCGCTGATTCCGCGCGTCATGACGGAACACGCTCATAACGTTACAGGCATCGACATACACCCCGGCGCAAAAATAGGAGCGAGTTTTTTTATAGACCACGGAACAGGCGTAGTGATCGGCGAAACTACCGTGATAGGCCGCAACGTAAAGGTATACCAGGGCGTTACGCTGGGCGGCCTGTCGACGCGCGGCGGACAGTCGCTTAACGGACAAAAACGGCATCCCACGATAGAAGACGATGTTACGATATATTCGGGCGCGTCGATTCTGGGAGGAGCTACGGTGATAGGCCGCGGCGTCGTGATAGGCAGTAACGCCTTTGTCACAAAATCCGTCCCGGCAAGGACGCGGGTAAGCGTTAAAAATCCGGAGCTTCAGATACACGAAAGCGAATCGAAAAACGTCGAGCATAAGGAATTGGAACAGAATGAATTCTGGGACTGGGTGATATAGCTTGGACGGTCTTGTTTTTACAGGCGGCGAAGGGCCGAACGCTAAATTCTGCGCCGAACTTGCCGCCTCGTCCGGCCTCATCGTTGCATGCGATTCCGGCCTTGCCCTCGCGGAAAATTCAGGAGTATATCCTGACTGGATAGTGGGAGATATGGACTCGCTTGACTATCCATCGCGTCTTGACAAATATGCTCCGGACCGCGTTCTTCGGTTTTCCGCCCACAAGGATTTTACCGATACCGAACTCGCCCTAAATCTGCTCTGGGAAAAAGGCTGCGATAATATTGCCATTGCGGGCGGCGGCGGCGGCAGGCTCGATCATCTGCTTGCTATGTCGGCGCTGTTCGAGCGGGACCGCGCCCCTTCGCGCTGGTTTACAGCCCGTGAAAAAGCGTTTTCGGTATCGTCCGCCTTTTTTTGCTCTGCAAAAAAAGGCGCGCTCGTTTCCGTGTTCCCGCTTGAAAACGGCCCGTGGAAGGCTAAAAGTTCCGGCCTTAAATGGCCGTTAGACAGAGTCGTATGGAAGCGCGGCATTTTTAGCATAAGCAATGTCGCGGAAACCGGCAGCTTCGAGATTCAAGCGCTATCCGGACGCTTTTTGGTTGTCATGCCCGAAAGCCGCTGAAATTATTTTTCCAGCAAATATAAATATTCTTTTATATATATTTCACGGTTGCTAAGATTTCTGCATCCCCTGAAAATACGGTATTTTGTTTCAAATATCTCGGTTCTGCCGATTTTATTAAGCGTATTTTTCATATCGGCAAAACTGATAAATCCTTCCGAATTAAACGATATTATGACATATTTTGATTTAATGTTTTCAATAAGCCAGGCAAGCGATTTTAGAGCGCTGTTTTCCTTGTTATAGGTTGAACGCTTCCAGTTTTCAGGAATTCCTGATATTTTACTGGCGTTTTTCGGACGCTCATAATCCAATATCAGGTTAAGCATAAAATAATTTGAGCCGTACGGGTGCTGGTTATACGGAGGGTCCAAATACGCTATGTCGACTTCAGGCAGGTCTTTTATGATTTCATTGGAATCTCCGTTACAAATTATAGTCTCGCAGTTAAAATTGCTAAATACCGGAAACGGCAGTTTTATATCGCCTGTAATTCTGGACAAAGCGTTTTGGTTTAGGCCGCCGAACTGCCCGATGCCCGTTTCTTTGTTCTTGTAAAAACCCTTAAAAACGCCAGAAGTGTTCGCGTGGATTGACGCTTCCGACAATAGCGGCGCCAAAAAGAATTTTTGCTCGTTTTTAGGCAGTTTTTCTATTATTTGCCGGACGGTGTCAATATACATAGCGTTTCTTGAAGTATAAAAAACACGCTCGTCCGATTTTATATTGTTGTCGTCCTTCGGCGCGTACAACTCGGATATAAGACCCTCAATCAAACATTTATTAGCTTCATCAATAATATCATAATAGTATTTACGCAACAATATCATATTAAGTTCGTCTTTATTCGCCAAATAGCATTCATTTATTAAAGCGGAATACTTTTCTAAGTCATTGACAACCAGCAAATCGGAGAATTGCTTGAAATAACGCGCGACAATACCGGAGCCGCTGAACACGTCAAACATATATAATTTATTTTTACCCAGCTTTTTTTGCGCTTTCCTGACGCCGTCCCCTATAAACGCGAGCAACGCTCTTTTATTGCCGATATAAGTAATAAGCTGCCGGCTTAAGTATTCTTTTTTTTCATATAACGGTTCCTCCGCTTCGATGTTAGCTGAAACTTGGCTGCTCATAAATACACTGTAACGGAAATTATTACTTCAGTAAAGCCATTTTAGGCCATTTTGTCCGCTATAAACAAAACCTTGTCGCGGAAGCGCTCACTCCCGGCAGACGGTTAAAAAGCACGGCCGCCCCTTCGGCGGCGTTTTTTTGGTTTTCGCTATCGCAGGAAAACAGGATTCGCACGGCTCCCCTGTTTTTTTCTATAAAGTTTTGAAGGCTCGATTTCCTTTTTCCCGCCCCGCGCGACAGGGCAAAAACCAGGATTACGCAAGGCGCGAACAAGACAGGAATGTCAGGCAGCCGTTGTCCGCTGTCCAACGCGCATCGGGCAGGATAAGCAAGCGGTGTCGCAAGTTCCGCCGCGCCGCCTGTCATGCTTTTAATGTCGCCACCCGTAAAGCCGAACAGCGCCTCGCCGCCCGAGGCGGCGTTTTCAAGAAACAAGGAGAGGGCGGCTCGGCAGAGCGCGTCCACGGCGGCGGCGCCTTCCGACTCGGAATAAAGCGACGCGTCAGCCTCCGTGTCTATCAGCAGTATGAACCGCGAGCGCGGCGG
>JAIRSQ010000179.1 GCA_031255395.1 Spirochaetaceae bacterium
GACCCGCATCTGGACTTTACCCGCAAAACCTGGCCGCTGATCATGGTACATTCGGAGTACGATTTCATCGGCCAGCTCTACTGCCGCTCGCAAGTCGAAATAAAGACATGGGTTTCGCGCATAGGCGAAAAATCCTTTTCGCTACAGCACGAGGGCTGGCAGGAAGGCACTCTCCGCGTGAGCGGCAGCGTTGTGCTTGTGTACTACAACTTCATCCTCGAAAAATCGGAACCGCTACCCGCCGCCATCTGCTCCCAACTCGAACAGCATCTCCTCGCCAACTCGCCGGTTGGCGAATGAGTAAGGAGTAATGAGCAATGGCCGCCGAAAGGCGGCTGCGAGTCGTCCCGGAGAGTGGGCTTGTCGGCGAATGAGTAATGAGCAATGGGCTGGCAATTGAGAGTTGCGAGTCATCTGGGATGCGGACTTATTTTATCTTTCATATTTTATACTTTATCGTTTGAAGTGGGGCGCTATTTTCAAACCTGATGCGGTAAACCGCCGCCTTCCTGTCGCGCCCCCCTGCCTCCAGCCCGCTACGCGGTCTTACGTCACCCCCAAATCTGGGGCATTACCGCTTGCTCGCCAGTCCTCCCTTATACCGTCATCGCGAGACGGCGGTATAGTCGAAATTGGAAGCGCTAGAGCAAGCCATGTTTTGCCTTTACGATAATATATAATATCAGAACGGATGAGAGCTATAACGTATTTCACGCTATGAAGTGCCGGAAAGAATTTTATTATTATGTTGAGGAGAGCAATCGCAATGTCTGATATGACCGAGCAGGAAGCATGGGAACTTGACGAATTTTTGACCAAGACCACACCGGAGATTAGCCCTACGGTAGAGGGGCCGTTCATCAAGCACCGAAATATGATGGTTATTCTTGACCATCTGTCCGCCGAATACCTTACGGCGAAGATGCTGGCGACAAAGCAAAGCCCCACGGAAATCATCAGCAACATGATTCGCCGTGAACTGTCCCTTGCAGAAGTGTAAGTCAAGCTAGAGATGGTAAGGAGGTGGCTGGGGAGTGGGGGCTGCGAGTCGTACTTGTGCGTGATTGTTCACATGGATTGCTCACATCAGCTACGCACCTCGCAATAGCGATTGCACGGCAGACTAGCAACTGCCAATAGGCGGTTCATTGCTAATTCCTCATTGCTCATCGTTCATTTGTAAAATGGGCGCATCCCTCGGTGCCGCTTCCGGTTCCCGTATCCTGCTCCGGGCCGACTTCAGTTCGTCATTTTCGTTCATGCTGTCTGCCCTTGCCCTATTGGACAGCATATCCCTTCCCGCCCGTGCCGCTTAAACGCTTCTCTGTATCGTACCGCAACTATCATTTTCCGACCCCTTATGGCAGGTTTATACCAAGACGTGGCGTCATTTATCACTGCTTGTTGCTCATTTCAGGGTGGCGGGGCTGGCGGGGATTTTTTTTATGTGTATAATATAATCGGTTTATATATGAAATTCAAAATTTTGGTGGCGGACGACGAGAAAGGTATACGCGAAGGGCTCGCCGAATCGCTTGAGGCGGACGGGTACGAGGTTGCGCTCGCGGGTGACGGCGAGTCCGCGTGGAAGCGGTACCAGGCGGGAGACATAGACCTAGCGATAATAGATTTGCGTATGCCTAAAATGAGCGGCGAGGAACTTTTGAAGCGCATAAAGGCGGATTCATCGGGGGTTCCCGTCATGGTGCTGACTGGGCACGGTACGGTAAAGGATGCCGTTGACGCGATGCGGAACGGCGCGTGGGATTTTCTTACAAAACCCGTAGATATTGACAGGCTTTCGATCCTCGTTAAACGCGCTCTTGGTAACCGCGCGCGGCGGCTTGAGCAAATGCATCTGGAAGAGGAACTGGAACGCCGCCGCGTAAACGATTTTATAATCGGCACGAGCGATGTGATCCGCAACATGTTCGATACCGTAGAACGCGTGGCGTCCTCAAGGGCTTCCGTCCTGATTACAGGCGAATCCGGCGTTGGAAAAGAGCTTATCGCAGACGCGATCCACCGCCTGTCGCCGCGCAAAAACAAGCCGTTCATAACGGTTCACTGCGCCGCCCTTGCGGAGAGCCTTTTGGAAAGCGAGCTTTTCGGACACGAGAAGGGAGCGTTCACCGGCGCGGCGACGCGGCGACGCGGCAAGTTCGAGCTTGCTAACGAGGGAACGCTCTTTCTTGACGAGATCGGCGAAATAGACCAAAACATTCAGATCAAGCTGCTACGCGTCTTGCAGGAAAGGCGTTTTGAGCGGGTCGGCGGCGAAGAAACGCTCGAAGTCGACATACGGCTTGTCGCGGCGACCAACAAGGATTTAAAGGCCGAAATCGAAAAAAAGAATTTCCGTGAGGACCTATACTACCGCCTGAACGTAGTTACGATTTTTGTGCCGCCATTGCGCGAACGAAAAGATGACATCCCGTTGCTGATCAGCAGTTTTCTGAAAAAATTCTCGGAAGAAAACAACAAGCCTGTCGAAGGCATCGACGAAAAGGCGCGCTCGTGCCTGTTCAACTACGACTGGCCGGGCAATGTCCGCGAGCTACGGAACTGCGTAGAAAGCGCCGTCGTAATGTGCAAGGGGCCGCTTATCGGCGAAGACGACCTGCCGCCGACAATACGCAGCGTCTCGGACGACGGCTGGATACGCATACCGTTCGGCACCGCGCTGGACAAAGCGGAAGAGATAATAATCCGCGAGACGCTGGCGGCTCAAAAAGGCAACAAAAGCGAGACGGCAAAGGTGCTTAACATAGGCCGCAAGACTCTTCACCGCAAACTGGCCGTATACGACGCGGGCGGCGAACTGGACGGCTAGAAACCGGCCTTAAAGCCGATAGCGACTTCGAAGCCTCGTTTTATTGAAAAACTTTCAGCAAAGGTCGGAGCGGCGAGTCCCGCGCCTATATCGAATTCAAACGCGCGGAAGTCAAGCCCGATGCCAGCGCGGTTCGACCAAGTGCCTTCGGTCAAACCCGTGCCGATGAAGGCGGAGAAAATAAGCGGCGCGTTGAATTGAATGTTAACCCCCCAGTTAAACATGCTGGTTCCGGCAAGGGTGTTCAGCGTAGCGCCGACATTCGGCCTTATGACAAGAATCGGCGATTTGAAAGGTTTATACAGCGTATAGAAATCAAAACGCACAGGACGCGTCACTTTTTTGTTATCGTCCTGGCCGTCCTCAAATATACTGTCGAGTTCAGGAACGTTAAAATCGACCGTCTTATTGGGGTTTTGGGCGACTTTTTTAAGATCGCCGTCCACTGTCATCGTTATTTTTGACATATCAAGCGATTTACTGTGGCGCAACGTGGAAGGAACAATGGGAATATGGGAGACAGAGATTCCCGCGTCCAAAACCGACCACAGCGCGTAACAGGCTTCCAGCGTAAGGTCCACGCCCGGACTGGCGAACGGATTTACCTCTTCGGACAGGTCCCATGCCGAATACAGCGTCATCTCTCCTTCGCCCCTAAGTCCGTACTTTTTATTCTGCTTATTCTCGTATCCGGTAAGCCTGACTTCGTCGTTCTTCATGTAAAGCAAGGTGAAGAACAGAGAAGGCGCAACGCGCACCCATAAACGATCGTTAAGCAAGGTCTTTGAACCGCCCATGCCCAACTCAATGAACGCTCCGGCACCGGCGGACATCGTCGCGTCCACGCCGGTTAAACTGTTAATATAATTGTCAAGCTCGTTCTCATATTTACTTTCTTCGCCTGATGTCGGAGTGCCACCATTGTAACCGGGAGGCTTCTCATTAGATATTTCCATTAAGCGGGACAGAGAGTCCGTGGTTTTTTTCGGCAGATTCACAAAAATATCAGTCTGCGCGCCGGTAAAGAAATCAAGGTTGAATGTGTTACCGATTGAAACCCTGAATTTTACCGGATTGGCAAAAAGTCTGACGCCGCCTTTGAAACCGGGCATTCCATCCACGTTAAGGTCGCCGAAGTCAAGGAAAGAACCGTCTAGGAATTTGCCTAAACCGATGCCGTTCAGTCCGAGGCTAAAATCCGCAATCTCGAGTTCAAAATAGCGGCGCGATTCGCGTTTCCCCGTGCTTAACGCCGCGCCTTCGCCGCTAAAAAACGCCGCCCGCGAGCTCCTTCTTTCGCTTGCGGTGTCTTCTACCCCGCCAGCCGCCTCTCCCGAATCTACTGTCGATTCGCCCGCCTGGTCCTGTCCGTACGCGAACAAACTAAAACAAGAACACAGCAAAACAAATAATAACAGCTTCTTCACATTATTATAATAATGTTTCGCGGGGGTCTGGTCAATAGGACGTTACTCTATTAGACTCGCGGAATGTATAACAAACTGTCCCGCGAGCTTGCGGTGTGCGGGTTGAAAGCCGTTATGGCGGCGGCGGAACGCCGTCCTGACGATATAAACAGATTTTTCCTGCGGGAAGACAGGCTGGATATTTTTAGGGACCTTTGCGGGCAATTGGCCAAACGCAAACGCATGTACAAGATTTGCGGCGACGAGGAACTGTTGCGCGTATGCAAGGACCAGCACCATCAAGGGGTTGCGGCCATGCTGTCTGAACCCGATGTCGAGCCGCTGACGAGGAGCGACCTGGAACTCTGGGCAGAGGGAGCGAAGACGGGCGTGGTGTTGCATTCTGTTGGCAACGACATGAATCTTGGCGCCGTCGTGCGGGCGGCGGCGTTTTTCGGCGTTCATTTTGTCGTCATTTCTGAACTGGACACGGACGCGCGAATGTCGACCGCCGCCTACCGCGTGGCGGAAGGCGGCATGGAGTATGTTGTCGTCCGCTCGGTAAAAAAAACCGAGTCTTTCTTGCGGGAAGCCTCCCAAAGGTTATTTGTTATCGGCACGGACACTCGGGCGCGGCTCCGTATAGGCGATTTGCCCTCAATGATGAAAGGCGAAAGCGGCGTCGCGCTCGTTTTAGGCAACGAAGAGA
>JAIRSQ010000182.1 GCA_031255395.1 Spirochaetaceae bacterium
CGCCGCGCAGCAGGGTCAGACCCTTTTCGGAACAGGCGTAACGGGCGGCGGCGCTATCCGGCAGCGGAAAGGCGTCCGACAGGACACGGACGGCGAGCAGCCCCTGCGTCCCGGCAGGGACTGCTCGCGTCTTGCCCGTTTTAGCGGCAAGCAGAAACGACAGCGTTACCTTCTCTTTATGGAGTCCCGCCTGAGCGGAAAGCCTGCGCAACGCCTCCGGCGCGCCGTCCGCGTCGATATTGAAATGGCACCATTTGACGCCCCGCCGTCCGCCCGGCATCGCGCAGCGGCGCGTTGCCGGACACGGGGCCTCTATCGACAGCCCGTCCACGGCGAACGCCTCCCGCATAAAGGCGAGAGCCTGGGCCGGACGCGGAGCGCCCGGTTCCGCCACAAGGACGCTGCCGCCATCTCCGGCAAGGGATGCCAGATAGCGGGCCAACTTGCCGGAAGCCGCCCGTAGCCCTCCCGCGTCCGCCTGCGGGAGCCGCTGAATAAATTCGTTGCAGACATTCACGGCGCAGACTAGGGCGGCGGGACGGGCTTCAAGCCGCGCCCCAAGCGAGGCGCGGCGGGTTTTTATCCGCCACGGGCAGCCCTCTCCAGCAAGCGCGCGGAACAGCCTCTTTCCCGCCTCCAGCGCCGCGCCGTTTTGGTCGGCGCACAGGAAACCGAGCGGCAGGGCGCGGAGTCGCGGAAGAGCTGTCCATAAAGAAACGGGCAGTGACAGCGGCCCCGATCCCAACTCGATTATTTCGGCGTTTTCAGTCGTGCCAAGCGCTCTTTCAAGCGACAGGGACGGCAACAGCAAGGACAGCCGGTACACGTTCCATGGCAGAAAATAACGCAGGTAGGCATTGAGCATGGCGGGGCTGCCCATGTAGCCGCCGTTCAATTCGGAGCGATCCTTGGTCAGCAGACGGGAAAGACGGGCGATGTTTTCCGGCATTTCATCGTAAAACCGCCGTTTCAGCGGGAAGGTTCTGTCGATTACTAAAAGAAGGTTTTCAATGTCGCCGCGAACCTCGTCTCCGAGCGGCGGGAAGAGCCGCGATTCAACCATTGGGGACGGCGGATTTTTCCGGCTGCGAAAGCGCCGCGCCGGCTATCGCGTCCGCGCTTGCGAGCGCGCCCTTGCCGGTGTCCCCGCAGGCCAGCTCAGCTTCCGCCGGTTCCACGAATATGTATCCGAGCGTTTTCAGTTTTTCGATGTTGCCCTGAACAACGGAGTTTTCCCACATGGCAGTGTTCATCGCCGGACAGACAATCACGGGCTTTGGCGGCCGCCCGCCCGCCGCCGCCATGATAACGGAGCTAAGCATATCGTCAGCGATACCGGAGGCAAGCTTGCCGATGATGTTGGCGGTGGCGGGCGCAATGACCGCGATATCCGCCTCCTTAGCAAGCGCGATATGGCGCACATCCTCGTAAAACGCGTCCTCGAACATATCGGTATACACTTTGCGTTTTGTCAGCGTCTGAAACGTTAGCGGCGTTATGAACCGCTGGGCGCTCCGTGTCATGATAACCCGCACGGAAGCGTTTTTTTTGACTAAAAGACGCGCTATCTCTGCCGCCTTGTACGCCGCTATGCTGCCCGTTACTCCCAGCAAAATGTTTTTCAACCTGTGCCTCCGCGCAACAATTCGTCCATTTTGCGGGCGATCCCGTCCGCTATCTCTTCTTTTGTCCGGTATTCGGCTATTTTTCCGGTTTTGTCTATCATCAAAGCGGCGTGTTCCGTCTCCGCGATACGGGTTTTGTCGTTCGCGATTACGAACGCGCAGTTGTTTTCCAGCAAAACGGCGCGGGCCGCATCGATTAGGGTTTCCGTTGTAACGCCGCAAAGCAGCTTGAAGCCCGCAAGTCGCGCGTCGGGCGCAAGGCTCGAAAAGAACGATATTATTTTGGGAGCGGGTTCCAGCGCAAGGAGCAGATCGTCTTTGCCGGAACTTATTTTCCGTCCCCGGTCCACCTCTACGCCGTCCGCCGTCTTCACGGACTTGACGCGGTAATCGCTCACCGCCATCGCGTGAACTATCCCGTCAACCTTGTTGGCCGACAAAATGTTTTTCACGGCGTCCGTAACGGAAGCCGTATCGCTCACCGGTACTATTGCCGCCTTCTTTGTACGCGGGCGGGCGGCATCGATTCCGCACACATAAAATATTTTTCCGCAATCCGGCAAAGCCGCCAAAGCGTCGCAGACAAGGCTTCCAAGTCTGCCGGTCGACGAATTGGTTATGAAACGGGCCTCGTCAATTTTTTCCCTAGTCCCGCCGGAGGTTACCAGAAAGTCGTATTTTTTTTTGTCGCGCGCCGCTTCCGCCATGCCTGTCCGCCGCGTCCCGTTCAAGCCGCGCCGCTCGCGATATCGAATATTATTTTTAAGCCGCGCAACGTAAGCTGCCTGTCGATATGCAGGAACGCGCAGGTTATTGGCTGAAGCACGCTGTTAAGCCCGCCGGTCGCTATCACTGCAATATCGTCCGTCCGTCCGTCCTCGGCCATGCTCGTTTTCATTTGCGAGAGCAGGAATTCAACCAGACCCTTGTAGCCAAGAACCACGCCCGACTGAATCGCCTGCACGGTGTCCCTGCCCAGCGGCGAAGGCGGCGCTTCGAGCGGCACAACGGGAAGCTGCGCCGTGTTTAAGGACAGCGATTTAACGGCGGTGCCGAGTCCGGGAGCGATCGCGCAACCTAGTATATCGCCGTTTTTCCCGACGCAGGTAAACGTGAGCGCTGTGCCGAAATCCACGATTATGCAGGCGCTCTTGAAACGCGTATAGGCGGCCACAGCGTTACAAACGAGGTCGGCGCCAATCTCGCGGATACGGCCCGCGGGCGGCTTAACGGGCAGCATACCGTAAATCGCGTGGTTCACGAGCAGCGGCTTACTGCCCGCCAGCTTTTTTATCATGCTGTTAAAAGGCCCCGTCAGAGCCGGCACAACCGAACTCATCGCCGCCTGTGTAATCTCTTCCGGCATGATTCCGGTCTCGCGCAACAGCGAACGAAAAATGATGCCGTACTCGTCCCCTGTCTTTTGAATGTCCGTAAAAACGCGCCCGATTTCGATGATTTTCTCTCTGCGAAAGAGCGCAGCGACAATGTTAGTGTTACCAATATCAACAACAAGCAGCATAAACAACTCCCATCTTTATTTTACTCCAAAATCCGCCTGTTTTGTAACCGGCCGGCAGGCTTGCGAACTTATCGAAGCAATCCACCGCTTGGGTATCTCCTACCGGCTGATTTTGCCGAAAATGCGGAAACCGTGCGTGACTACTTATAGAGGGCTGATTTTTTTCGATAAAACCGCCGAAAAATCGCAGAATTCCGCGTAAATTGTGCGTAACTACTCATGACAGAACAACCTACAGCTGTTTTACTGCAACAGTGCGTTACACGCTTGCGGCTCCCCTCGTCATCGCGAGGAGCTTGGCGGGCGCGAGCGATACAGTTTGTTTGAAGACGCTATTCCGCTTGGGCGGCAGGCGTTAAAAAATTGACGGCGGGAACAGACCGCGGGGCTGAATACGGGGGAAACCATGACGGGCTATACATCGAAACGGTCGCGCTTTAGCGAGACTTCCGGCACGTGATGGCCGCTTTCGCCGCGGACGCGACGCGCGTTGCCCCCCCCCCCATCGTATAACACGAGCGGTTTGCGATAATCCGAATTCACCTTTAAACACGGGCAAGAACGCCCTATACGTATATAAAAACACCCCGTTCCGGGACAAAAACACTCCGTTAAGAAAGCTTGAATCCTTCGTTTTTTAAGGCATTGCCGCATTTTTCTCTTCTTTTTTTATGCGCCAAACATGGCGGCGTCTAAGGCGAAAACCGGATTCTTGCGCGAAAACGGCGGAAAGGAGGTGGCATCGGAAAAAGATTAAAACGGATGCGCGCGCGGGCATTGGGGCCGCGCGAAAGGCGGAAGGAGTTCCGAAAACGTAGCCGTCGGTTACGGGAACCGCCG
>JAIRSQ010000210.1 GCA_031255395.1 Spirochaetaceae bacterium
TCTTCCGTGACAGTTTTTGCCGATTCTTCGAATTCGTCAAAGAAAGCGCCGTCTTCAAAAGTCATATCCTCCGGTTCGCTTTTAACCCAAACGCCGTATTCGTCAAGTTCGCTGGCAGAACCAATCATACCGCGATCGCTAAAAATCGAAGGTTTTTTTCCGCTTTCCATGCGTTACTCCCATATTAAAGTAGTTACAAGCCGATATAAACAATACTAGCAGATAATAAAGAGATAGTTAAGAGGGAACGGGAATGAAAACCGCTATTGCCGGAATCCTCAGTGCCGCGAGGTCGTTACTTCCAAAATCGCTCAAGTTTGTGGTATCGTTTTACGGGTAACGCGCAAAAATGAGTAAAACGGGCGTTTTGAACAGGTTCTTGACTCGCGGCAAGATTGCCGCCATTGCCGTGTTGTTGATCGCGGCGACCGGGGCGCGGGCGCAGAATTCGCGGGATGCCGCTTTCTTTTATGAACGGGGGCAGCAGGCTATGCTGAACGAGGACTGGTACTCCGCCGTTGAGGATATGCTCGAATGTTTGAAGTTGAATCCGGTCCACGCGGAGGGGTCGGCCGCTCTCGCTGAATGTTACTACGAGTTGGAAGAGTACGATCAGGCGCTCGTTTGGATTAGGAAGGCGCGTTCTCTTGCCCGTTTGAATATGGAGGCGGCGAATCTTGAGGCTTTCATACTGATCGCGCTTGGCAGACTGGACGAAGCGGACGAGATAGTAAAGTATGTGCGTTCCCGCGAGCCTTACAACAGGAACGCGCTGTTTACCGCCGCAGAGCTTGACGTGGCACGTGGCAGGGCCGGGGACGCGGTGAGGCTGTTCCGCGAGGCCGAGCGCCGACTGCCGGACGACCGCCGACTGCTTGTGTCCCTCGCTCTTGTTCTCGGTTCGCTTGGAGAGACGGAGGCCGCCCGCGAATATATCGAACGCGCCGAAGCGGGGCGGCCGGACGACTATCGCGTCTACTATTACGCCGCCTATCTCGCTTCCCGCGCCGGACGCGTAAACGCCGCCATACAGGACGCCGGACGGGCACTCAGCCTTAGGCCGGGCTTCATTCCCGCTCTTTCGCTGCTCGCCTCGTTGCGGTACCGCAACGGCGAATACGAAGAGGCCGCTATCCTTGCCGACCGTATCATCAACGCCAGGCGCGGCGACGCGGGCGCGTGGCTGCTTAAAGGGATGGCGTACTCCGCAATGGGCAGAGAAAACGACGCCCGCATGATACTCGATACGGCGCTCGGTTTTAACGGCGATGACGAGTTTATCCGCATCACGCTGGAAGAGCTTGTTATAAAAACGACAAGGCTCGAAGACTCTAGAAGGGCGCGTCTGTCGGAATACCATTTTGACCGCGCTCGCCTGTACCGCGAACGTAACCTGAACGGCGAAGCGCTTTTTGAGTACAGGCGCGGACTGCGCTTGAATCCTTACGCGAAAGAACGGCTGGACTATGCCGAAACGCTAAAAGCGCAAGGATATCCCGAACTGTACCTTGAGGAACTGAAGTTCCTGCGGGATTTGGGGACGGAAACAGCGGGTTCCTTTGACATCCAGTCCGTCAGTGATCAGATAGAAATTTATTCGGACGTGCTGGGGGACGGCCTTGCGAAACGCTGGAACGTGGAGCCGCAGGAGCCGCGCCCGCGCTGGAATATCGCAGTTTTTTCCATCGCGTCGCAGTCCGCTTTCTTCCACACGGACGCGGGTTACATAACTTCGCTGTATATCAAGGACATATTGATACATGACGGAAACATAAACGCGCTGGATCTTGAGGAACGCCAGCCGTCCTTCGGCGCGGCTTTCCGCGTTGCCCGCGAGGGGGCCGGCGGCGCGGCGCCTGACTACTTTTTGGTTGTGAACGTGCTGGAAAACGAGCGTGACATAGCCGTAAACGCGGATCTTTACGTGGCGCGGACGGGCGCTCCCGCGGGGACTTTCAGCGTGTACCGCACCGGAGCGGACAGGCTTAGAAACTCGGCGCGGAACGTTGTCGAGCAGCTTGGAAAGGCCCTCCCGTTACGGGCCGCGCTGTTGCGCCGAGCCGCCGGAGAAGGGCTCGTCGACAAGGGACGTCTGGACGGCCTTAGCGCGGACACCGTATACAATATTGTCAGGAAGGGTCGCGTCGACGTGCGGAGCGAGGGCATCGGACTGCAATACTCTGAAAGCGACGTTACCGGCACGTTTACGCCGACTCTGGTTGGCGAGGAACTTACAGAGGGCGTTACTGCCCGCTCCGGTTTTTTTGACCTCATCGCCGCCGGCGACGAGGTTGTCGCTGAGTCGGGCGGGGACCCCGCCGCGGACGGAACCGGAGCGGGGGACGGACGGTCCGTAGCCGCCGACCCGGAGCTGCGCGCCATCCTCGGCACGATGCGTTAGGCAGCCTGCGGCCAAGCGGCCCAATTCCGCGAATCCTGCAAAACCGGATGCCGGCGCAAGGGCAAAACCTCCTTTTCGCTAAAAACTTTCATTGCGCATGATATTTTCCCACCACGAGTC
>JAIRSQ010000098.1 GCA_031255395.1 Spirochaetaceae bacterium
ATAAAATTAGTTAAGGGATGGATAGGAAATTATGAAAATCAAGTACAATTCGCCTGTTGTTTTAACGTTTGTTTTTTTATGCGCGTTTATTCTGCTTTTGAATCAAACATTGTTTCATAACTTAATACAGCTTTGGTTTACGGCTCCGTCGAAAACCAATTTTTCTTCGTCCGATCCCAGGGACTGGATAGACCTTGTAACACACGCTCTGGGACACGCAAGCTGGAATCATTTAACCGGCAATCTTTTGATAATTCTGATAGTCGGCCCCATGCTGGAAGACATTTACGGCTCCGTGTCGCTGTTGGTTATGATGTTTATCACGGCGTTTGTAACGGGCGGCATAAACGCGCTTTTCTTTTCGACCGGACTTTTGGGAGCGTCTGGAATCGTTTTTATGATGATACTTCTTGCCTCGTTTACCAACTTCCGCAAGGGAGAAATACCGCTGACTTTTATTCTGGTGCTAATATTCTATGTCGGCAACGAAGTAATATCATCGTTCAAAAATGACGGCATAGCGCATTTTGTCCATATAATAGGCGGTTTTTGCGGCAGCGTGTTCGGTTTCTTCAAAAAAACGACAGATAACCGGATCGAACGCTCCGGAGTTGCGGGCAAGCAGGCGAACAGCGGGCAGTAGCGGCCTTCATTTCAAGGCCGTCGTGCCGAAACGATCTAGCGGGCTAGCAATGACGGTACGCCCTTACACTCGACTGTCCCGTCATTGCGAGCGTAGCGAAGCAATCCAGCGCCTAAGACGGCTCGTCTGAATTGCTCTCGTCCGCTTCGATTCTCGCAATGACAATTGCCCAGTGCCGCCGCCTAAGCCTTGCTTCCTCCCCGCTAGCGCCGTTTTCGCTCCTTCTTTCCCATCCGCTTCTCCTTGTTTTTCGCTTGCTTTACGGGATAAGGCAAGATAGATTTTCGGGATGCCGCTTTCATTGGTTGCCGCTTATTCCCTGTAGCAGTATTTTCTTAAAACGCGCTGGCAGGGGGGTTGTGAAGCGCGAGCGGGTAGCGCGGTCGGGCAGGACGATTTCTAGAGTTTTGGAGTGCAGTGCCAGTGCCGGTTCCAGCAATCCGTTACGCGGCGGCTGTCCGTACAGCGGGTCGCCCACGATGGGATGGCCGATTGAGCGCAGATGCACGCGAATCTGGTGCGTTCTGCCGGTTTTTGGGCGGATTTTGAGTAGCGAGCAGCCGCCCGCGCTCCGCACGACCTTGTAGCGGGTAAGGGCGCTCTTGCCTGAGCGCTCCGACACGGTGAAACGCTGGCGGTTGTTTCTGTCGCGAACGATGTTCGTCGAGATTGTCCCGCGCGGCTCTGCGGGGCAGCCGTTCACGATTGCGGCGTAGGTCTTGCGAACGGCGCGCTCCCTGAACTGGTCGGACAGGAACGACAACGCGGCGCTGTCCCACGCGGCTATCATGACGCCGGAGGTGTCCTTGTCCAGCCGGTGGACGATGAACGGGCGCCCTTCGCCAGCGAACGGAGCGTCAGTTTTGCCGCCATGTTTCATGTTGAACCGCCACAGGAGCGCGTTTGCCAGCGTCCCGCTAACGTTCCCCGCTCCGGGGTGAACCACGAGACCTTGCGGCTTATTCACGACAATAACGCTCCCGTCTTCGTACACGATATCGAGGGGAATGTGTTCCGGGATAACGTCGATAGGAGGGTCGTCTTCCCAGACGAGGCGCAGCGCGTCTCCCGCCTTTACAAGGCGGGAGAGCTTCGCCGTTTTGCCGTTCACCGTCGCGCCGAGCCGCCGCGCCCTGATGCGCGAACGGCGCATCAGGCGTAAATCTTCCGCTATATAGAGGTCCAGCCGTTTGCTTTGCGAGGGCGGCAAATCAACAATCCCGTCATAATCATGCACGGCAGACCTTAGCCCTGTTACCGTACCGGCTGGCTGGAAGCGCCCACGCTGCCGGAAGCGTCTTCAATCGGGGGCGGGTCTCCGTTAAAGTTCGCGGCGGGAGTCTGTATAATGCCCGGCTCTCTAATACGCTTGTTCTGTTCGTCTTTTTTGCGTTTATGCTTGATGATTATATGATCGACCAGTGCCGCCGTTACGGATATGCCGGCGGCTATGCCTATGGTCAGAATAAACTCGCCGTCCGCCATCGGTGGCGCGTCCGCGGGTTTTAGCGGCCACGGCCAGTACTGCTGACTGCCGCCGTGCGCCATCGTGCGTGACAGATCGACTGCCACGGTCGCTATGAGCCACGAGAAAGGTATCGTGCCGAACGCTATTATCTCCGCCCGCCGCAAATCGCGACTCCACTGCGGATATTTGATTTCCTGATCGTCGGTTTCCGTGCCGGCTGCAGTTGTCTGGGCTTCGAGCGGGAAAAACCCGGCGGCCAGCGCGACAGTGAGTACGAGGGCCACCGCACGGCAAAAACTGAAACGGCCTGGCCGGTTCACCGCCGCTCTCCGAATATTGCCGTTCCGATACGCACCAGAGTCGAACCTTCTTCGATAGCTATATTAAAATCGCCCGACATTCCCATCGAAAGGCAGTCCCAGCGGCATTCGGGAAAAGCCCTCCGCAGTCTTGCCTGCGCCTTTACGAGTTTGCGGAAAGCGCCGCGAATGATGCTTTCATCGTCGGTAAACGGCGCCATCGTCATAAGGCCCGCGGGTTTAAGCCCGCCAAAACCTAAAGCCGCCTCCACGCCGGCGCACAGTGCATCCTCGTCCGCATAGCCCGACTTTGTTTCCTCTCCCGCGTTAAGCTCGAACAAAATCGGCAACGGCGCTGCCCTGCCTTCGGTAACGCGCCCAAGTTCCCGCACGATCTCGTCGCGGTCTGCCGATTGAACGCAGTCAAACAGCGCGGCGGCGGCCCTTGCCTTGTTGCGTTGCAGACTGCCGATAAGGTGAAGCTCCGCTTCGGGACGCCGTTCTCTGAAATCAGTGAATTTCTTTGCCGCCTCCTGCACCCTGCTTTCGCCAAAGAGAAGCAGTCCCGCGTCGGCCGCTGCCTCGACAGCGGCTATTTCATGGAATTTCGAGACGGCCATCAGCCTGACCTCGTCCGGCGAACGTCCGGCCTTAATGCAAGCCTCGTTAACCTCCTCCATGACCCGCAACGCGTTTTCGGCAATCCCCATGCGCCGAATTGTATCAAAAACGGCCATAAACGGTAAGAGCGGAACCGGCCATTCACGGTAATGCCGGTCGAAAGCGTAAATCGAGAGCGCTGGCGTCATCGCGAATTAGCAATGAGCAATTGTGCTGCCGGCGAGGGTTGCGAGTCGGCCTTGGGGTCAGGCCCCTAGAGGGTCGTCATTGCGCGAGGGCTAACCTGTTTTCCGGTTTGGCAGTTGCCGCAGAAGCCGGACGAGCGGGAAGCTGAGGATGACGGCGGTAACCGGAAACACGGCGCGGTAACTGAGCATGGCGGCGGCGGAGCCGACAATCGGGCCAATGGCGGCTCCGGCGGAAGCGGCGGACGTGTTGAGGCCGAACACTTGCCCCTGGTGGCCGGCGTCGGTATTCGTCGCGAGCAGAGCCTGCAAAGCGGGCGCGATGCCGCCCAGAAACAGCGAGGGAACAAAATGCATGGCGGCAAGCTGCCAAAGGCCGGACGCGAAGGTTTGCGGCAGTATGCCCGCGCATCCGCCCGCAAGGCATATTGCCAGCGTCTTCCAGTGTCCGATGCGCGGACAAAATTTTCCGGATATTATCGAACCCAGCGCCCCGGCCGCGGCGCCAAGCCCGAGTACCAAACCGGTGGCCGAGCCTATGTAGCGCTGTCCGGCTGCGATTTCCCGCAGGAACAGCGGCATTATCGGATTCGCCGTAGTGTTCGCCATCTGAAACAGGAACGAAATGGACAGCAACATAACCGCGCTTGAATTTGACGCTATCGGCTTTAAGCCGGCAAAGAAGCCGTCCCCGGTTTTGCTCCGCGCCTTGCGGCGGGTAACGGCAGGACGCCGCTCCTCGCGCGCTCCGAATAACACGATAAGGGCGGACACCAGCAACACGCATCCTGTCCCAAGGAAGGCGGCGCGGCGTCCCGCAAAGTCGATGATGACGCCGCCCATGAGCGGGCCTAGAGAATTGCCGACATATATGCCGGTCTGTAGCAGTCCGAGCGCCATCGCAAGGCTGGCCTTAGGCGCTATGCCCACCGTAAAGACGCTTGCTGCCGCTATTGTGCCGGTAAGACAGCCCTGAGCCACGCGCAGAACCAGCAACTGCCACGGAGAATTTACGAGGGACATAGCCGAAACTATAACTGCCCCGCCAAACATAGCCCGCATCAGCATAGCGCGGCGGCTGTATATATCGGCCAGCCGTCCCCAGACCGGCGCAAAGACGGCGAGGGACACGGCGGCGCAGGACTGAATGGCGCCGGTCCACGCTTTGAGCATGCGGAGGTCGCTTATGCCTATGTCATCGGCAAGGAAGAGCGGGATAACGGGCATCGACAGCGCGAACCCCGTTATGGCAAGCGTCTCGGCGACAAGAACAGCGGCATAGTTCAGCTTCCAAGATCTCAAAGGTTTGCCTCCGTCAAAAGCCCGTCTCCATCGGAAACGGCAACACGCCGTCTATCGTTTTGCGTCCGGCAAGAGCCATTATAAGGCGGTCAAGGCCGAGCGCCACGCCTGAACAGCGCGGGAAAGGCCGCGTTTCCCCGTCCGGCGACCGCGCGGGCTGGAATATCTTCCAGTAATCTTTGTCAACGGCGTGAAGTCCGGCGGAGCGGAGTTCCTTTTCCCGTTGTTCCGACAAAAAAAACTTCCGCACCTGTTCAGCGTCCGTTTCCTCCGAATAGCAGTTTGCAAGCTCTATGCCGCGAACGTACAGTTCCCAGCGCTGCCTTGTCAGCCCGCCGTCGCCGTTCAGCAGCGCAAGGCACGGCACGGCGGCCGGGTAGTCGAGCAGCGCGACCGGCCTTTCCTTAGGCAGCGCGGGCTCAATCTTATGAATGAATATCAGGTTGTAAACCTCGCCGTCATCGTCATTTTCCTCGACGTCAAGGCCGAGCCGCCTGGCCTCGTCCGCCAGCGTCCCGTTTTCAAGTTTTTCCGTCAGGCTGAAACCCGCGATACGCAAAAACGCCTCGTCCATAGTCCAGCGTTCAAAGGGCGGCGACAGCGACGATGCCTCGCCGCCCTTGTCCGCGACAAGGGCGGCAAACAGTTCTTCCGTTATGTCTAGCGAGCGGATGTAATCCGCGTCCATCGTGTAGTATTCCAGCATCGTAAATTCCGGGCTGTGCGCC
>JAIRSQ010000093.1 GCA_031255395.1 Spirochaetaceae bacterium
AGGTATGGGACTGGGTACAGTTTTTGAGGGCAGGTAGCAGGGAGGAGTTTGAGATGTTAGCTGTAAAAAACGCAGGGGTGCGCGAGGCTGTGGATACGCTGTACGAAATAAGCGCTGACGAGCGCGTGAGGGCGGAGTACGAGATGCGCCAAAAGGCGTGGCGCGACCGTATGTCGCAAATTGACGGTTACTACCATGACGGCCTCGAAGAAGGGCGAAAGGAAGGCGAGCAAAGTAAAACTCTTGAAATTGCCAGAAACTTAAAATCCTTGGGCACTGCCATAGACCAGATAGCCCGCGCTACCGGCCTTTCTTGTGATGTGATAGCGAAACTGTAGTGTCCCGTCCTTGCCCGGAAGCCCCGCCAGCTTCCATCCGCCGAAGCGGGGAACACAGCTAACGCGAGCAACCTATGCAGGGCAGTGTCCGGTAGTTCCCAATACCGGCGGTTTGCGGCAAACTTAATAATTCATGCGCGATGATTACAGAATTGTTGACGGGAAAAAATTAAGGCGCGGGTACACGACCGGCTCGTGCGCGACGGCGGCGGCTAAGGGGGCGGCGGAGCTTCTGCTGGGCGGCGGGCGCGGCTATGCGGAAATCGATACTCCGGCGGGGAAACGGCTTAAACTGCCGCTACAGGACATTGTATGCGAGGGAGCGGCGGCTTCCTGCGCCGTCCTGAAGGACGGCGGGGACGACGCTGATGTTACGTCAGGATGCCTTGTCTACGCGCGCGTCGCAAAGCGGGCTGAAGCGGGCTTTGCGATAGAAGGCGGGGACGGAGTAGGCCGCGTAACGCTGCCGGGACTTGACGCTCCGGTCGGGGAAGCGGCGATAAACAGCGTTCCGCGCCGCATGATACGCGAAGCGTTGGGCGAGGCTTGCGAACAGGCGGGTTTTACGGGCGGCCTGCTCGTTACCGTGTCGGTGCCGGACGGCGAAAGGCTTGCTCGGCGCACGTTTAACGGAAGACTTGGCATCGCGGGCGGACTTTCCATACTTGGGACGACCGGCATAGTGGAACCGGCAAGCGAGGACGCTTTTTTAGGAGCCGTCAAGGCGGAACTTTCGGTGCTTCGCGCCTCCGGCATGGACGCGGTTACGCTAACGCCCGGAAACATCGGACTTGATTTCCTTGAACGCAATTTCCCGCTCCTCCGTCCGGTAAAATGCGCGAACTTTATCGGCGAAAGCGTGCGCCTGGCGGCAACCGCCGGTTTCAGGCGGATCCTGGTCGCCGGGCATATCGGAAAACTCGTAAAGCTGGCATCGGGCTGTTTTAATACCCATTCAAAGCACGGGGATGCGCGCCTGTTTATTTTTGCCGCCTTTGCCGGCGCGAGCGGAGCGGACGGCGTCCTGACGGAAGAATTGCTGCGTTGCGCTACAAGCGAAGCGGCGATAGAACTGTTGCGGGGAGCGGGGCTTTGGGAGCCGGTTTTTGAAAAAATTCTTGAAGCGGTTCAGGCCCGGCTAGATGAATTCTGCCTGCGGCAGGGCTATGACGATCTCCGTTGCGAGGCGTTGTTTTTTTCATCAAAATACGGATTTTTGGGAAGGACTGCAGGGAAAACATGAACAACAAGGGTATTTTATATGGCGTAGGCGTGGGGCCGGGAGATCCGGAACTCGTGACCGTAAAAGCGCTAAAAACGATTTCCGCCTGCGACTGCGTGGCGTTCATCGATCCGGGGAACGGCCGAAGGGCGGTCGCTTTTGAGATAGCCCGCGCGGCCGCGCCGGAAATGGAACAGAAAGAAAAACTCCGCCTTGCGATACCGATGACGGCGGACAAGAGCCTTATGCGCTCATGCCATGACAAGGCGCTCGCTCTGATAGGCGAAAAGCTGAACTCCGGAAAGGACGTTTGTTTTCTGTCGCTTGGCGATGTTTCCATATACTCAACCTTCGGTTATCTGCGAAAACTTGCGCGGGAAGCCGGCTTTGAGACGAGAGCCGTAAGCGGGGTCCCGTCATTTTGTGCCGCCGCCGCCGCTTTGGGCCGCGATCTAGCGCTGGGCGACCAGAATCTGCACATTTTTTGCGCTACCGAGACGAATTTGGACGCTAGTCTCGCGCTGAAAGGCACGCGGGTATTTATGAAAGGGCCTTCGGGCGTGCCGCGGGTCATAAAAGCCGTAAAAGAAAAGGCTTTGAACGCCGGTTTGGTTTCCAATTGCGGCATGGAAAACGAAGTTATTGTCGGATCCTTGTCGGGAACGGATGAAAATAGAAAGTTCGGCTACTATAGCCTTATCATAATCGGGGAGGAATAAGAGTGATTCACTTTGTTGGAGCGGGGCCCGGAGCGCCCGATCTTATCACCGTGCGTGGCAAAAACCTGATAGAACGCTGTGACCAGCTTATCTATGCCGGTTCTCTGGTAAACCCCGAGCTGCTCGATTTTGCTAAAAAGGATTGCAGGATACACGACAGCGCTCCGCTGACTCTGGAGGACGTCATGGAGCTTTTTGTCGAAGGCGAGAAGGACGGACTGCTCACGGTGCGCCTTCACACCGGAGATCCCAGCATATACGGGGCCGTACGGGAGCAGATGGACGGCCTAGCCGCCCGCTCGATACCGTTTGACGTAACGCCCGGAGTGAGCGCCTTTTGCGGCGCGGCGGCGGCGCTGAAAGCCGAGTACACACTGCCGGACGTTTCGCAGACGCTGATAATCAGCCGCGTCTCCGGCAGAACGGCCACGCCGCCCGGCGAGGATCTCGCCGCGCTCGCCGCGCACGGCGCAAGCATGGCGCTCTTTTTGAGTGCGTCCCTTACGGACACGGCGCGGCAAAAACTGCTCGAAGGCGGCCTTCCGCCTGAAACTCCCGCCGCACTAGTTTACAAGGCGACATGGCCCGAACAAAGGATAGTCCGCGGGACGGTCGGCGGCCTCCCGGAAATGCGACAGGCCCTTGGCACGGACAAAACAGCCCTAATTCTTGCGGGACGCTTTCTTGGGGACGAATACGGGCGTTCCAAGCTGTATGACCCGTCTTTTGAACACGGATATAGGGGCAAGAGAACGATCTAACGGCGTATGTTGTCTCCTATCCATCCGTAAATGACATCGAGCCTTTTCGTTATTGACGAGGGTATATCCGCGTTTTTTTCGGCGATGGCCGCCGCGCTCACGACGGCAAGTCCGTACAACAGCACGCCTCCGTCAACAGGCTCGATATAAGTCTCGATCAGCAGACCCTGCGGTTTTATCACCGGCATAAAGAAATAGTTTATGCTTTTGAAATTCGAAAGCGAATATCTGATCCCTCGTCCTGACGTATTTATTTCCGCCCTGTAATAACAGTTCCCGAAATTCACGTCTTTAACCGCTATAAAAACAGTTTCAGAACGGGGCATCGACGTTGCGGGCGGCGGATCGTCCAATTTTCCAGGATCGTTTTCGCCCGCTATTATCGAAGCCTCCTCGAACAGCGCGACGGACCTGCCCCGCGTGCTCGAAGGGTATTCTCTGCCTTTCAGCGCGCTTATCCTGTGAAGGGCGTTATAAATGTCAAGTTTTGTTACGGGCCTGTCAGTCTTGATTATCAAAAGACTCTCTATGACATTCGACGGCGATGTTCGCGTTACGCTAAACGACGCGCTTATTTCGCCTGAGGGTTTTATGGTGAAAGCGTCCCCGTCCGCCGTCCGTATCGAGTGCGAATAACCGCCCGCCTGCGCCGCCTTTAAGACCGCCGCGTCCGTGCCGGGAAACAGTTCGTCCAGCGTCCGGTATTGCGCGAATATAAAACCGGATAAAAACAATGTCTGTAAAAAAACGCAAATTGATTTTTTCATTATTATTTAATACGCTCCCCTGCGACTAAGCACTACGCCTATCGTCTTGTACAGAATCCACAAGTCTAGCCAGATAGACCAGCTTTGAAGATAGTATGTGTCGAACGAAACGCGGTCAAAATAATTGGCGTCGGAACGCCCGGAAACCTGCCAGAGTCCGGTAAGGCCGGGCAGGGTTGAAAATATGAGGTCGAAGCTGTCGCCGTATTTGATCCTTTCCGCTTCGACGACAGGACGCGGCCCCACAAGGCTCATCTCGCCTTTTAGAATGTTTATAAGCTGCGGGAATTCGTCAATGCTGGTCATGCGCAAGAATTTTCCCAAGGGGGTTACGCGCGGGTCATTCTTTAGTTTATGGCTTCGCTCCCACTCTTCCCGCATTTTCGGATCGGACGCCAGCAGCCTCGCCAAAACCTGTTCGGCGTTCGAGGCCATAGTGCGGAATTTATACACCTTAAAGGGTTTCCCGTTCATTCCGATTCTGGTATGGCCGTACAGAACCGGCCCTTTCGACGTGAGTTTTACAAGCAACGCGACTATCAGCAGGAACGGCAGAATGATTGCGCCCGCCGTAACCACGATGAAAATATCGAGCAGGCGCTTGGTTATCCTGTTCCACCTCAGTTTTAGGTTGTTCGTGCTGGCAAATCCCAGCATACCGTTAAAGTCGCGTATGTTCATCCAAATATTGGTCAAATTCAGGAACGAAGGCACTAGCACATAGTATCTGAACGCTGAAACCGAATGAACCATAAGACCGTACAGTTCGTTTTCTTTAAGAGCGGGCATCGCTATCATGGCCATTTTCAGGTTGAATTTTTTTACCAGAACGGGTCCCAGAGCGAAGCCGTTCAGCGCGGGCACGCCCTTGTACTCGTCGAATTCGGCATTTTCATCGAGTATAACGGCAGGAATATAACTTAATGTCCTGTCTTCGAGCAGCTTGTCTACAAGCATCCGTGCAAGGCTGCCGGAACCGTAGATCACCGCCGGAATGCCGCCTATCTTTGTCAGGTTTAGGAGGCAGCGCGCTATCGAACGGCACACCAGCAGAATGAACGTTGAAAAAACAAAGCCGACAAAAAACGCGGCGGTGATAGCGTCAAATTCACTGTCTTCGACATAGCGCGAAATAATGATGCCGCCAAAGGAAATGGCGCAGCCTACGGTAAAATGCCTCAGTTCCTCCGCGGGAGCGAGCGCGATGCCGGGATAAAGCGACAGCATTTGAAAAACAACAATAAAAACAGGCAGGTATGGCCAATAGGTAACAAAGGAACGGAAGCTGATAGAGCCCATGTCATAAAGGTTCACGAGGAAAAATCCGATTCCAAACGAAATCATGACGGCGATCAAATCGGAGATTATCATCGCGATAAAATTGTACGCGGAGGTCGTGCGCCGAAAATGTTTCTTATACCATGTCTCGAATTCGTTTAGCGTCATGTCCGCCTTCTGCCTCCAGCAACCGACATTATCGGCCTTGACCCGATTATCCGCTTTTTTGCGCCGTTTTACAACCTGTCGCGCCACCCGCAAGAGCCCCCACCCCACCACCCCGCGATCCGCGCTGAAAAGCGAGCGCGTGCCGGCGCGGTTTTGCCTCAGGTTTTTTAATTGACTCGCAAATTGGCAAAAACATATAATTTAACCATGTTCATCATCCCGATACTGGTCATAGTCATAGTTTTTATTGCTGTCTGCTTTGCCTTTTCCATGTCTATGCTGAACGAAAGGAAAACAAAACGCCCCGTGTTTAAAAACGGCCGGAATTTGGCTTCGGCCGCTAAAGAAGCCGGAAGGCGGCTCGCAAAGAATCCTCGCGACGCGGGAGCCCTGATGTTCGTGGGCGACCAGCGTTTTAAGAACGGCGAATGGGAACAGGCCTTCGACGTGTACGAGACGCTTGCCGAAATGCCCGCCGGCGGACAGGGGCCGGACGCCGCTCTCGTGAATCTGCGGGCAGCCGTTTGCGCTGTCAAAATGAATATGCTCGATACCGCCTTCAAATACATAGTCGTCGCGCGTTCACTCAAACCAAGCGATTTCGAGATCGCGTACCAAACGGGCAACATAGAATTCTTGCGGAAAAACTATGAAAAAGCCGTAAAGTACCTTCAGCAGGCGCATTCGCTGAATATCGAATACGCGCCTCCGCTCAGCCTGCTTGGACGCGCCTACTTCAATCTTAAACGGCCCCAGGAAGCGATCGTGTACCTGCGAAAATCGCTGGAATTCACGCCGAATGACAAAGAATCGCTGTTCATACTTGCCGAATGCTATTTTGAATCGGGGCAAAAGGAACAGGCGGGGCGTATATACTCGCACCTGCGCCCGGATCCAGACTGGGGAGCGGAGTCGTGCCTGCGATCCGGCCTCATCAACCTTGAATGCCGTCAGGAGGAACAGGCCGTAAAAGACTTCGAGATAGGGCTAAAACACGGAAGCGTCAAGCCTACCATTGCCGTAGAGTTGCATTATCAGCTTGGCGCTGCCTATCTTAACGCCAAAAGAATGCCGGAAGCGCTGTCCCATCTTAAAACAGTGCAGTCTTTGATACAGAATTATAAAAATACCAACGAACTTGTCGCCAAATATGACGCTCTAAGCTCTAATAAAAACCTTCAAATATACATCCTGGCCCCCTGCGCCGAATTTGTCGCCCTCTGCCGCAAGATAGCGCTGGGTTATTTCCCGAAAGCGGGCGTTAAAATCATCAAGATACAGGCAAACGGCAATGACTGGGCGGATATTACAGTGGAAGTGAGCACTGCGAAATGGTCGGACACGGTCATGCTCCGTTTCATACGCAACCAAGGCGCGACCGGCGAAGCGGCGTTGCGCGACTTTCACTCCCGCATAAAGGACATCAAGGCAGGAAAAGGAATATGTCTAAGCGCCGGCGTGTTCAGCGAGGACGCAAAACGTTTCACGGCAGCGAGACTCATCGACCTTATCGACAGGGAGCAGCTTCTGCCTATACTCGAATCCGCCGACGCCCCGGCAAACGCCTGAGGCGGAGGCGGAATTCGGACAGCCGTCAATCCGGCAACGCTATGCATAGTGCCTCTTCGAAGCGCGCTACCGGATGGAATTCGATGCCTTTCTTAACGAGGTCCGGAATATCGTCCAGATCGCGCAGGTTTCTCTTTGGGATGATGATGTGTTTCGCCCGGTTGCGCTGGGCGGCGACGGTTTTTTCTTTCAGTCCGCCGATAGGCAGCACGCTACCTGTAAGGCTTAGCTCGCCTGTCATGGCAATGTTGGGAGCGATAATCCTGCCGCTCAGCATCGAAAGCAGCGCCACGGCCATCGTGATGCCCGCCGAAGGGCCGTCTTTGGGCGTAGCGCCTTCGGGAATATGCAAATGGATGTGGTTGCGCTCGAACCAGTCCGGCGCTAGGCCGTACTTTTCAAGCGCAAGTTTGCGGGCATAGGTCATCGCTATCGTGGCGGACTCCTTCATCACGTCGCCCATCTTTCCCGTCAGCGTAAAGCCTTCTTTGCCCGGCGTCGCCGTCGCTTCGATTATCAGCGTGTCGCCGCCCATGCTCGTCCACGCCAGCCCTATCGCCGTTCCGGGGCGGTCGGCCTTCTTGTAAACGCCTTCGGGAAATATCGGCTTGCCCAGGTGCTTTTCAACAGCCTTCTTGTCTATCGCGAACTGGGCGGGCTTTGCGGGAGTTTCCCTGTCTTCGGCCTTTTTCTCTTCCGTTTCGACTATCTGCTTTGCCAGTTTGCGGTGAATTTTGTCCAGATTCTTTTCAAAGTTACGCACTCCGGCCTCGCGGGCATAGCCGTTTGCGATGTGCAGCAGCGATTCCTTCGTGTATTTTACCTGATTCTTTTTCAGACCGTTCTTTGCGAGGCTTTTTGGCAACAGGTAATGCCGCGCTATTTCGAGTTTTTCCGTGTCGATGTAGCCAGGCAGATCGATTACTTCCATGCGGTCGATGAGCGGCGCGGGGATAGAATCGAGCGTGTTCGCGGTAACGATGAAGAATATGCGCGAAATGTCGAACGGCAAGTCAAGATAATGGTCGCGAAAATTGATGTTCTGCTCCGGGTCAAGCGCTTCCAGCAGAGCGCTTGAGGGGTCGCCTTGGAAGCTGGCGCCCATCTTGTCGATCTCGTCGATCATGAAGACCGGGTCCTTCACCTTGCAGACTTTAAGCCCCTGGATGATTTTTCCAGGCATAGCGCCGATGTAGGTTCTGCGGTGTCCCTTGATTTCAGCCTCGTCCCTCATGCCGCCGACCGAAAAGCGGAAAAACCGCTTGCCAAGCGCGTGCGAAATTGACCGACCCACGGAAGTTTTGCCTACCCCAGGCGGCCCCACTAGGCAGATGATAGAACCTTTGTTGTCCCGCCTGAGTTTGCGCACGGCAAGGTATTCCACTATACGGGTCTTTACGTCATTAAGCCCATAGTGCTCGCTTTCCAGAATCGCCGCCGCCTTGGACAGGTCAAAACTTTCGCTCGGCGGGTCGAGCCAAGGCATCGCGACGATCCAGTCGAGGTAGTTTCGGGTAACGATGAATTCGGCGGAATTGGGCTCCATCAGGTTAAATTTCTCCAGTTCCTGGTCAACCGTCTCTTTAATCTCGCCCTCAAACTTGAAAGAATCCAGTTTTTCTTTGATTCGTTTGTATTCCGAGCTTTTTGCGTCCGCCGCCTGCCCCAATTCAGTCTTGATCACCTTCAATTCTTCTTTTAGAAAGTACTCGCGCTGGGATTTTTCGATTTTTTCGTTGATTTCACGCTGAATTCGCTTCTGAATCCGCAAAAGCTCCTGTTCTTTTTTGATATAAACCAGCACCTGCTCCATCCGTTTGCGGACATTGGCCACTTCCAGTATCTTTTGCTGCTCATTTTTATCGATGTTGAGTATGCTGGTGATGAAATCGGCTATCTTTCCGGGATGGTCTATGTTCACCATGTTGAGTCTCATCTCCTCGGAAAAGAGCGGGTTATTTTCTGATATTTGCTTCATCTCGCTTATCAGGGCGCGGGTGAGGGCTTTGACCTCGCTAGTGCCGTCCTCTTCGTCCTCAATATAGCTTACAGCCGCTATGATCGGGTTGGAGGGGCTTATCGCCTTTTTTATCTTGAAACGCTTGATGGTCGAGATAAAAATATTCAACCCGCCGTCCGGCAGATTGATTTTTTTTACGATTTTAGCGACAGTCCCGACTCTGTACAGGTCGTTAATATCGGGAGATTCCGCCTCGTGCTCAATCAGCGTGAGCCCTATGTACCCGTCGCCGGAAGCGGTCTCGTCAACTATCCGCACGTCTGTCGGATTGCCAACCATAATCGGGGTAAAAATCCCCGGAAAAATAGGACGCCCCGTTAGCGCCACAATCGGCAGCTTGGGAGGCAGCGTCTGCTCTATCGGTACTACACTTTGTTCAGCCATAATTTCCTTTCATGTTAATTTGCCAAAATTCTTCCGAAAAAACAAGGGCGGGCAGTGTCGCCTCGCCAAAAATGCATCATGCAGAGAGATCGCGCCGTTAGCGGGCGAATGCCGGAACAGCCTGCCCTCTGTGCCTAGCGGTCTTAAAACGGCTCATGTTACAGCAACGCGGAAAAATCGGATGCGGCTTTGTAAGCCTGTAAATCTTCGGCACTGTCTATCTCAAGCCAGCCGCCCTCAATGAATACCGCCTTCGGTCTTTTTATATTGTCCGCGATTGACTGCAAGAAACTTGTCATATACATATTATCAAAATTCTTGCCGTCATAAATTGATGTCCGGTCGAGATTCTGATAGTGTTCTATCACCATTTGCAGGAAATCTTTTTTTATTTTTATAAGGCCGATATACTGCCCCTGAATATCGTCGTAACATTTAGGCTTTTTTCCCAGTTCGTAAATAAAGCCTTCACCGTCAATCTTCATCGTTTCGGCATCCAGAAGCGGATTTTCCATCCGCATCGACCATAATTCGCGCCATTTCGTATCGACAACAACCGAAAAACAAGATGTATCAGCTAGAAGTTTCTTTAGAACGTCAGGCGAATAAATAATATCCGCGTACGATATGATAATATCATCGTTTAGTTCAGGCAGGGCGCAAAACAGCGTGTACACCATGTTTGTATTTTCATATTCTGTGTTTGCAAAAAATTTTATTTTTCTGCCCGGTAAATGTTTTTCAAGGACATCTTTTTTGTACCCGTCAACAATGACAATATCATTGATCCCGCTGATTTCAGCCGTTTCTACGATGTAATTTATGATAGGTTTTCCGAGAAATGGAACCATGCATTTGGGCTGATTGTCAGTCAACGGACGCAGCCGCGTTCCCTGCCCCGCGGCTAATACAATAAGTTTCATAGTCTACCTCCAAATCGCCCCGCATGGCGATAAAAAAATTATTTCTTATATCCGGTTTATTATACCGCAAAGGTTGTTTTGTGTTTAAATCAATAATTTTGCAGCCAGCCTCGCATAGCAGAGCCTGTCCCGCTGCCGTGTCCCATTCTTTTGTGCCGTTAAAACGCGGATAAATGTCAATTTCCCCTTCCGCTAGACGACAGTATTTCAGCGATGAACCCCAACGTTTTATATGCGTTATATTATTTTTCTCAAAAAATCCCTTTGTTTCCGCGCTTGAGTGAAATACGCTGTCAGAAGCTGTCAAATCTGTCCTCTGCGATGAATTATAAATTCT
>JAIRSQ010000089.1 GCA_031255395.1 Spirochaetaceae bacterium
TTCGTAGACTGACAAATTCCCCGGAACGCGGGACATAGGGGTTTGTTACGCTTCGCGCGCAAAATAGCATGAATATTCATTTTATGAATTAGGCTGTTCCAAAACTGAAGTTTTGGAACAGCCTCGAATAATTTATACCTTACAAACTCCGAAAGCATGCCCATTAATCGGGATTTTTTGCATGCATAGGCAAAAAATCCACAAGCGCAACAAGCCGCTATGGCCGCGCGTTTTCCCGGGGGCTGGCCTGTCGGCGCTATTTTTTCCCGTAGGCGCCGTAATAGACCAGGGAAGAATCGAAGCGTGTGGCGGGTTTTACAGGCGATGCGGGATAGCCGAAAGCAACAACGGAAAAGGGGATAATGTGGTCGGGAAGGCCGAATCTGGCGGAAAATGCGCTAGTCCGGCTTTTGTCAGGATACCAGCCGAGCCAGACCCCGCCGAGGCCCTCCTCGGTTATCTGAAGGAGTATGTTTTCCGTAGCCGCCGAGAGGTCCTGTACCCACCATGAGTCGTCAGATGCCCCATCTTTCCCGAGCCGCGTGAGGTTGGCGCATGGCACTATGGCCGCCGCAGCTTTCGGGAGCATTTTGGCATAGGGACTCATAGCGGCAATGTCTTTCCGATCTTCTTCGGACGTGATTACAATAAATTCCCATGGCCGCCGGTTATTGGCAGAGGGGGCTTCAAAAGCCGCCCTTAAAACGCGGTCTATTTTCTCCGGCTCCACAGGCTTGGGCAAAAAACTGCGCACTGAACGGCGCTCAAAAATAGCTGACATGGCTGCCTCCTACTGTATAAGGATACGTTACTATGCCGTATATGTCAATTTAGCCCTTGGACTTTGTAGCGCTTTGCGTAAAAAACGGCAACAATTCTTATTTTAAAAACCATGATAAACTGTGGATATGGGATAGGGAATCATAAAGCGCCGCTTGGCAGTTCGCGGGGGTTGGGGGGTTGACGCGATACCGGCGCAATGAAGAATGAGCCCGCCGGGAGACGGGTTGCGAGCGTTCCCGGCGAGCGGGTCTGCCAGCGAATGAGTAGTAGGCCACGGTGCCGATTTGGCAGTTGCGAGTCGCCCAAAGCACCCGTCATTGCGAGTCTGAAGGGCGAAGCGATACGGCGAATGGCAGTTCTGTTCGCCGCGTTTATCTGGACTGCCCGTCCCGCTTTGCGGGGAAAGCATTTTGTATTTGGGCCGGATTTTCAGGCGTTACGGGCAGCAACGCTTTTTCATGTCCTCAAGGATGAGGCTGACATCCCGATTCGTGTCAATGACGGCCAGAAGCCCTTTTTTGCGGTAGTATTCTATTAGTGGGACCGTGAGTTCATTGTATGCCGCAAGCCGTTCCCTGATAGCGTCCGGTTTGTCATCGCCGCGCTCGTACAGTTCGCCGCCGCATTTGTCACAGACGCCCTCTTTTGTCGGCGGATTATACGTTTTATGCCAGATGCAGCCGCAACGCCGGCAAATTAAACGGCCGGAAAGCCGCGCTATCACGACGCTGTCGGGAACGTCAAAATATATCGTCCATTCAGTTTTTGCAAAGCCGTCCAGTGCCTCAGCCTGAGGCAGTGTCCGCGGGAATCCGTCAAGAATGTAGGAATCCTTCACATCGTCCGCTTCCAGCCGCTCCCGAACAAGGCTCACCGTCGTCTCGTCGTCAACAAGCAGCCCCTTCTCGATAACGTCCTTCGCCTTCAGTCCAAGCGGACTGCCCGCCGCAATAGCGTTGCGAAAAACATCCCCCGTACTAATGTGCGGAGCATGAAAAAACCCAGAAGCCTTCGCCGCCACAGTTCCTTTCCCCGCCCCTGGCGGGCCTAAGAAAACAAACTTCATAAGTTACGTCCTCTTGTTTAGTATATACCGTTCGATTGTTCCGGCTACGCCGTCTTCGTCATTTGACCTTTCAGTAACGACATTCGCTATCTGTTTTACGCGTTCGTCGCCGTTCCGCATCGCAACGCCTAAACCCGACCAGCGTATCATGGCCTCGTCGTTCATCGAATCGCCAATCGCCATGACCTCCTCCCGCTCGACGCCCAGCATAGCGGACACTTTTTCCAGCGCGGCTCCCTTGTCCGTAGCGGGCGGAAGTATCTCAAGATAGTACGGCTTACTGGTAAAAATCGTCAGATCGTCGCCCGCAATATTTCGCAACAGCGCTTCTAACTGTCTTAACATCACGGGATCGCCCGGAATGATCATCTTGTTGCAACCGTCCGCTATCATGTTCCTAAAATCCGGGGCGACTGTTTGCTCCATGCCGGTGAGCTTCTTCTCGTACATGGCAAACTCGTTTTCGCGTGAAACATAAAGCGTATCGCCCGCGCACAGTTGAACCGGAAAACCTTCCGCGTCCAACAGGTCGAAAGCGGCGAGCGCGGGCTTGGCAGGCAACGTAACGCTATGGATAATATTTCCGGACGCCGCTTCCTGAATGGCTGAGCCGTTATCGCATATCAAATAGTTGTTTTTTTTATCCAACGCGAGCAGTTTTACATAGCGCAACATATTGTTGTAATTCCGTCCAGACGCAAGCACAACGCTTATGCCCGCCGCGGCGCAACGTTTTATCGCCTTCCGCGTCCGGTACGATATGGTCAAATCTGTCCTTAGCAGTGTGTCATCAAGATCCAGCGCTATTAATCGTATGGACCGCATAATATAATAGTAAGTGAAAATGCCCTCCTCTGACTAGCGGGTTGCCGTTCCCCGCACCGCCGGCGGCAATCATACAGAAACCGGAGTATTATGCCGATAAGATATGGAGGTTCCATGTTTTCTATGAAGATGCGAAAATTGCGCGCCGTCATTATTGCGCTTGCCGTACGCTCCATATTTATAGGGGCTTTGCATGCGGGCGACGTGGCGTCATTTGTGGATTTGGGATTTTCCGAAAACGGCGGAATCTATATGTTCGCTCAGTACGGCGTGGACGAGAGTACCTTGCGGCCCTGGTCGGAGTTGTTCATCGTTGATGTCGGGAGCAACGATTTTGTGACGGACGGGCGGCTCTCGTACAAACATGACAAACCTGTGGCGCTTGGGCAGGACGGGTCGGCGGCATTGCTACGCATCATATCGCGCAACGGCAAAATAATCCAAAAATACCGTTCAAGTTTCATGCGCCAGGGCATCCCGCTGTTTATATCGTTGGAAGACGTGCGCGATTCTGGCGGACAAACCATAGATTTTAGGGATTTTGAGCGCGGAGTATACTATACGGCGGCGTTAAAAACCGCCGTCTACGGTTCCGACAGCAATATTCGCTCGTCGTTTTTCATCAATTTTGACAGTCTCGCACGTAACGGCGCGAAAAAATCATACCTTGCGGGCAATCCTGATATAAGACGAGCGGGGGTAACGGCTTACAGCATTAAAAAAGCGATTGTCAGTCCTGACAGGAACGCGATGATCCTTGTCATCGAAATGACGCTGCCGAGCGCGGACGGCGTCAATATTCGCTACATGATCGAAGCTCTGCGCCTCTAATAAACGCCGGTTCTAAAACGTAAAATAACTTTCCCATCGGCGGACACGTCAACTTCTCGCGCCGCGCTTCCAACGCGGCGTATTGCGAATAAACATACAATAATGTAATAATAATAGCATGCATACCGATATTCATTCACAAACGTCCGGTATTGACAGACAATATTCAGAAATATACGAACTCGAACTGCTTTTTGATATAGCCCGCACGCTGGACAAGCACGTCGAACTGCGTTCCGCTCTTGGGCCCGTTTTAAGCGTCATGGAACTGCGGGCGTCTTTAAAACACGGGATGATAACGCTGCTAAACCGCGCTACAGGACTTCTCAAGATTGAGGAGGCTTACGGACTCAGTGCCGAAGAGAAAGAGCGCGGCGTTTACCGGTTTGGTGAAGGGCTTGTGGGCAGGGTTTTTGAGACCGGGATGGCGGTCTCCGTGCCGGATCTGTCGAAAGAGGCGCGTTTTTTGAACCGCGCGAGGAATCGCAAACGAGAGGACATGATAGGTGTGAGCTATTGCTGCGTCCCTATACGCGCGCCTGAAGGCGTCATAGGCACTCTGAGCGCGGAGCGGAGGCTCGGCAATTGTCCGGACGGCACGGAACGCATGATGGCGCGCGACCAGTCTCTGCTTGAAAAGATAGCGTCAATCATATCAGATTCGGCGAAACTGCGGGAACGCATCATGGAGGAGCGTTACCGGCCTGACAACGCTTCGGACGGAACGTATCGGGCAAAAATCAATGCGGAACCTGCCTGCTTCCGGTTGGGACGCATAGACGCTGCCAGCGCGATAATCGGCACAAGCAGCGCTATGCGGGATATGTACGCCCTGACAGCCCAAGTCGCGCCCACGGACGCTAACGTGCTGATAACCGGCGAAAGCGGCACCGGCAAGGAACTGGTCGCCGCCGAAATCTGTCGCCTTTCAAAACGGAACGACAAACCCTTCCTAAAAGTGAACTGCGCCGCCTTGCCGGAATCCGTAATCGAAAGCGAACTTTTCGGGCACGAAAAGGGAGCGTTCACCGGAGCGATAAGCCGTCGAAAAGGACGCTTCGAAATGGCGGACACTGGAACCATATTTCTTGACGAAATCGGCGAACTGCCGCCGCAAATACAGGTAAAGCTACTCCGCGTGTTGCAGGAACGGAACTTTGAGCGGGTTGGCGGCGCGCAGACGATAAAAATAGATGTCCGTATAGTCGCGGCCAGCAACCGCAACCTTGAAGAAGAGGTTAAGGCAGGACGTTTTCGCGAGGACCTGTTTTACAGGCTCAACGTGTTCATGATACATTTGCCGCCGCTCCGCCAGCGCAAGAGCGACGTGATGCTGCTGGCTGACCATTTTACCGAAAAATATGCCGAAAAGAACGGCAAGCCGATAAAGCGCATATCCAGCCTTGCGATAGAGCTGCTTACGAACTACCATTGGCCAGGCAATGTTCGCGAGCTTGAGAACTGCATGGAGCGGGCGGTGATTCTGTCTAACGACATGGTTATACATTCGTACAACCTGCCGCCCAGCCTGCAATCCGCCGCATCAACCGATACAAAAATGACAACAACGCTGGACGCCGCGCTTTCGCGCCTTGAAAAAGAAATGATTATCGAGGCGCTGAAAAACAGCGAAGGCAATATGTCCGCTGCCGCCCGTCTGCTCGGCGTTACGGAACGCCAAATGGGACTGCGCGTCCGCCGCTACGGCGTGAACTGGCGCTCCTTCCGCAAGAACGGTTGAGAAACGGCACAAAACAGCGGACGAATAAGGAATGAGCAACTAGTAATGAAGGATGAGGATGGAGGATTGCGAGTCGGCTTTGCGGGCAGACTACGGCCTGTCATTGCGAGCGTGCGGCAAATTTGCCGAGCGAAGCAATCCAGTGCCGAGGCGGTCTTCGCCCGCTGGATTGCTCCGAGCGTAAGTTTTGGCTCCGTGTCATCGCCATCCTTCCATGCCGCCCGCTTCGCAGGCGAAGCGGCATTTGGGCTCGCAATGACGGCACCCTAGGGGCCTGACCCCTCGGCCGACTTGCAATTCCCACTCGCCAGCCTTCATTGCTCATTGCTCATTCCCCATTGCCCATTGCGAAGCGCCGAAGCGGTGCCGGCATATTGACACAAGAAACTTGAGCCGTTACACTTAATACTATGGCAAATGATGCGATTATTCCGGGGTTCGATTCCGAAAAGGATGACAGCCTTAAAATAGATATTAAACGGATTGCCGGCGTTGAAGGCGGTTTAATACTTGTTTTAACGGGGTATATTGACACATATAACTCGAATAACTTTCAAAAACGCGTTCAAAAGGCCATAGATAACCAGTTCAACCGTCTGATTTTCGATTGCAGCGGCCTGAATTACGTGTCCTCTACCGGTATCGGCTCGTTTACGGCCTTCTTAAAGACCCTGAAACTTGCCGGAGGCGACCTAGTCCTGCTTAACGTGCAGACGAAGGTGTACGAAGTTTTGCAGTTGCTTGGATTTTCACAGTTTTTTAATATAAGGGATGATATCGAAGACGCCGAAAACTATTTTCGAGGCAAAGGGCAGACGTCATCCGGCGTTGTTTTTCCGCATAATTTTAAATGCCCGATATGTTCGAAAAAGTTAAAAGCGGTTAAATCGGGGCGTTTCCGCTGTTCGGGATGTAAAACAATCCTTGCGGTGGATGACTCGGCTAATGTTTTTTTGGGGTGACGCATGGGTATTTTTTCGCGTTTAAGGACAGTAATCGCGGCGAACGTTAACGCGCTGATCAGCAAGGCCGAAAAGCCAGAAAAGATGCTGAACCAGGCACTCTATGACATGAACGAACAGCTAATCGAATCTAAAAGAGCTGTCGCCATGGCCATAGCCGACGAAAAAAAACTTGAACGCGACATGAACAGCCAAAAGGCGCAATCGGACGAATGGCAACAAAGGGCCGTGATTGCAGTTAATAAAGGCAAGGACGATCTTGCAAAAGAAGCCTTGCTTCGCAAGCAGGAATTCGACAATTATTATCAGGAGTACGCCAAGCAGTGGGAAGCGCAGAAAGAATCGGTTGAAAGGCTTAAGAATTCACTGCGGGAACTACAGCAAAAAATAGAAGAAGCCCAGCGAAAAAAGAATCTTTTGATAGCCCGCGCAAAACGCGCCGAAGCGGAACAGAAGATTCAGGATACGATGAGCGGTATAAGCGACGACAGCTCTTCTTTCAATACATTTGACCGTATGTCGCAAAAAGTTGACGAACTCGAGGCCCGCGCCGACGCTAGCAGGGAACTTTCCAGTTTTACAGCCGACGAAAGCCTTGAAAAAAAGTTTGCCGAACTTGAAAAATCGGATACGAATGCGGACGCGCTTTTGGCCGATCTAAAGTCCAAAATTGCAGCGTTGCCTGACAAGTCAGCGGAGCAGCCGCAAAACGGCTGACACCGCATTCTATATAACGGGCCTTTAGCTCAGTTGGTTAGAGCTGCGGACTCATAATCCGTAGGTCCCTGGTTCAAGTCCAGGAAGGCCCAATTTTCGCCATAGCCTGCCGGAAAGCCTGCGCATTAGCGATGGCGGGCGGCGTTTCCGAATCTCGGTAACCCGCTTAAAGCGGGCGGACGGATGGCAGGCAGACCGGACATACATTTATTCCGTTACTTTTTTCGGTTTTATCTGTTTTGTTTCTATAGTTGAATAGGCGTTTATTAAAGCGGGTGATTGCATGAAAAGATATTTATTTGCAACAGGTTTGATGTTTTTCTTCATAGCGGCGTCTTCGGCTCAGAATGACCTTAAAGCGGTGGCCACCGTAACCTTGATCAGGACCGAACCGATTACAGTCAAGATGTTACGGGATCAGGTAAGACAGGTTGAAGCGGCGATGGGGCAGCCTCTGACCGCGGCGATGAGGCGCGATGTTCTGGACGGCATGATAAACGAGCGTTTGGCAATGCAGGCCGCGGAACGGGACCGTATCGTCGTTACCGACGGGGAAATAAACCAGCAGTTAAACGAACTGCGATCCCAGATGGGGCAGATGATGGGCAAGCCTCCGACAGACGCCGAATTCGCTGCCGCGCTTAGGCAGCAGACGGGTATGGACCTGCCGGCTTACCGCGAACAGGCAAAGAAGTCGCTTACGATACAAAAATATCTGCTGGCAAAAAAACAGGACGTTCTGCGCTCTATACAGGAACCTACCGCCCAGGAAATCGAAAAAGAGTATGAATTGAATTCTACCGAACTAATACAGCCCGAGACGGTGGAATTCTCCGCTATCTTTTTCCCGGTTGCGAATGACGCGGAGAGAAACAGGAAACGGGACGAGGCTAACAAGATGGCCCGCGAAATCAACAACAGCGCCGAAACTTTTGACGAGCGTTTGCAGCGCGGCAGAGGGGCAAACGCCGGTTACAACGTCGCCCAGCGCAGCATTTTACAAAAGAATTCTGCGGGGCAACAGCGGGCGGGACAGGCATTCATGGACGAGGCCTTTGCTCTTGCGCAGGGAAAGATTTCAAAGGTGCTTGAGATACCCTCAGGACAGGCAAGAGGCTATTACATCATAAAAGTTACCGGCAAATACCCAAAGAAATTTCTTACGCTTGACGACACCCATCTTGGGTACGGCGAAACGGTAAGGACAGTGCTTCGAGAGGCTATTTTGCAGCGCCGGCAGCAGGAAGTCGTCATACAGGCACAGCAGGAACTCATAGAAGAACTGCGTAAGGGGTCTCCTTACAAAATTTTTGAAGAGAATCTAAACTTCTAAAATGTCCCGCTGGAAAGGACGAGTCTTGGCTCTTGAGGCGCTTTACGCATGGGAAGCCGCCAAACACCCGCCGCAAGAACTTTTGTCGTTTCCTTGGGTAGAAGATGAAAAACTTCGCATGATGAGCGATGCGGATCTTGCCTTTCCGCGGGCATTGATAGCCGGAGCCATCGAAAACATTGCCGTCATAGATAAAAAAATCCGTTCATCAATTAAAAACTGGGACTTTTCCCGCCTAAAACGCGTCGACCTTGCGATATTGCGTCTTGGCGCGTACTCGCTGATGTTTCAAAAGGACATTCCGTCTTCCGTTACCATTGAAGAAGCGGTAAAACTTTCCATTGAGTACGGAGTGGACGACTCGTTTCGTTTTGTAAACGGCGTGTTGGACAGCATCAGCAAGTCATGCGCCGAGCCCGCTACGCGTTAGCGGTTTTCCGTATTTGTTTGCGACTACATAACCTCAAGAAACGGGATGCAGACAAGGTCAAACGCCGATCGAAGAACGCGGCGGACTGCGCGGCATAGAGCAAGGCGGGCGCGCTTTAACTCCGGGTTTTCAGCGCCCAGTATAGGACAGCCGTGATAGAAGCGGCTGAAATTTTTTGAAAGCTCGTACAGCCAGCTTGTGATTATGGACGGATTCATCTTTTCCGCAGCTTCGTTTACGGTTTCCGGCCATGCGGCAACGGTTTTTAACAATTCCCATTCCGCGTCGCTTGTCAGCAGCGCGACGTTCGCAGAATCGTTTTTCTCACCCTCTTTTTTAAGGATTGACGATATACGCGCGCCCATGTATTGCAGATAGGGGCCGGTGTTGCCGTTAAACGAGATAGATTCGGACGGGTTGAACAGCATGTCTTTTTCAGGCGTAATCTGCAAAAGATAGTAATGCAAAGCGCCGATGGCGATCTTTTCGGCGATTTCCGGCGCGCTGCCGACGGCTTCCTCCCGTTCCTTTTCGCGTATTTCGGCCAGTGCCATGTCATGCAGCTTGTCGACAAGGTCGTCCGCGTCCACAACCGTGCCCTCGCGGCTCTTCATTTTGCCGTCCGGCAGGTTCACCATGCCGTAAGACAGGTGATACAGGTCGCTTGCCCAGTCAAAACCAAGCCGCGTAAGGAGCGTGAACAGAACCTGAAAATGATAGCGCTGTTCGCTTCCTACCACATAGATAAGTTTATCGAACGGCCATTCCTCGTGCCGCATTATCGCGGTGCCGAAATCCTGCGTTATATACAGAGATGTGCCGTCGTTTCGTAACAGCGTTTTTTTACCGAGTTTCTCAGCCTCAAGGTCCGCCCATACAGAATCGTCCGTTTCGCGATAAAAAATATTTTTTTCAAGACCCTTCAACACCTCCTCTTTGCCGCGTAAATATGTTTCGCTTTCAAAATAATACTTGTCAAACGATATGCCGGTGCGCCGGTATGTTTCTTTTATGCCGTTTACCGCCCATTCGTTCATTTTTTTCCAGAGCGCAGTTGTCGCCGGATCGCCCGCTTCCCATTTGCGGAGCAGTTCTCGCGCCCTGTCTTCCGCTCCGCTGTCCGTTTTTGACATTGCATTGAAAGCGACATAACAATCGCCAACAAAGCGATCGCTTTTTTCCCCGGCAGATTCCGGCGTCGTGCCGTCTAATTTTTCGATGTAAGCAAGCATTGACTTGCAAATATGTATTCCGCGGTCGTTGAAGATGCAGACTTTTAACACTTCCGCGCCGCACGCCGCAAGTATGCGCGAGACGCTTTCCCCGAGCGCGTTGTTGCGAAGATGCCCAAGATGCAGGGGCTTGTTTGTGTTCGGACTTGAGAATTCGGCCATGACGCGCCGGCCTTTAAGCGCGTCGCTTTTACAGAAATCCTTGCCGGAATCAAATACGGCGTTAAGGACGGCCCGCGCTGCCTGTCCGCGGTCAAGCCGCACGTTGATATAAGGTCCCGCGGCGCGGACCTCGCCGTCTGAAAATCCGGCGAGCTTGTCCGCCGCCGCCGCCGCAATACGCGGCGGCGGCATTTTAAGAATCTTCGCGAACGGGAACACCGGAAAGGCTATGTCGCCCAATTCCGGCTTCGGCGGTTTTTCAGCGGTTATGCCGGCACCGTCAAGATTTCCGCGAACGCCGTTTTCTTCCAGCACCTCGTTAAGAACTCCGGCAACCCGTTCTTTCCAGATATTTTTTGCGTCAAACATGACCGCTACCCCTTGAATTATTCAATTTTACAGCAAGCGCCATCATCTTTGTGAATTCCCGCGCCCCCTGTCCGCGATAAGAACCAAACCGTTTGTCGGTAAAAGTACAATCCGTACAGTACGCTATGTCGCGCACGTTGTTTTTAACGAGCAGCGCGGCATTTGCGGCCTGCATATCAATATAATGTTCCGTGCCTTTTGCGGTTTCTTTTTTTTGCGCGACAGGGCCAAGCGGAAAAGCCTTCGCGTTGTTTCCCGCGCCGCCGAATTCTTTTTCGTAGAGCGCCGACCGTTCCGCGTCAACATTGTAACAGCATGAACGTATGCACGGCCCCAAAACCGCGGCGACGTTTTCGGGTTTTGTTTCAAAAGCCTCTGCCATCAGACGCAACGCGTTTTCAACAATGCCGGTACCCTTCCAGCCGGAGTGAAGAACCGAGAACGCCCCGCCCTGCGCGTCGTACAAAAAAACTGGGAGACAGTCCGCCACGTTAACAAAAAGTCCAGAATCGAAATCTTTTGTAACAAGGCCGTCCGTATCAGGCAACGGAGGCGCGTCGCTTTTTTTTACAACCGAAACGTTACGGCTGTGCGTCTGCTCGCCGTAAAAGATTTTTTTGTTTTCTATGCCGAGTTCCTGAAATATTTTTTCGCGCGTCACGTCGTAACGCGTGTCTCCCGCGCCGCGCAGAGTGATTATGCAGGAAATTTCATCAAGCGTCTTTCCGTCGCGGATAAATGGAAAAACGGCATATTTTCCGCTGTCCGCTATACTGAACGGATACAAATTACAATTATCGACATTAGAAATGTTACGCATATAATACTTAGCTCTTCAATCCGCTTTATTTAAATCTGAAATTTCGTTAAGCAGGCGGTTCATAAGTTTAAGTTTTTCCAGTCCTTCTTTCAATCCGTCCGTAAACTCGGTTCCTTTGCCGCTTATTTTTGCGATATTTGTCAGAGTGTCGTAAGGCTTGCCTTGCGCTGGATTCAGTATTCCGTCCAGAATCAACTCCATCGACATAGTGGCTTTCTCCGCGTCGTTAATAATAGCGTTTATAGCCGTGTTAACGTCTTCGATAATGATTCCGGTTTTCCTGCGCCGCACCGTAACCGACTGCGCTTCCATCAAAATTTGACTCCATCGTTTGCCGTAATCGCCGTTTTTGTCTACGCGTTTTACAAAGTTTTTAATAGTGTCATCCAGTTTAATTAAAACATTGTACGCTTCGGTAAATTCGGTCTTGTTTTCCTTTTTGATGAAATCTCCGTCTATCAGAATCGGCCTGATAAACACGTTTATTATCGGCATAAAAATAAGTTTATGAAACGTCATCAGATGAGAAAGCGTTTTAAAATTGTTAACGGGAATGCTGTCTTCGCCTGTAATGAAATCAAAATTTTCAAAAGGGTCGGGGACAGACTCGCCGAACAGAGTGTCGCAAAGAGTTTGAATTTTAGCGAGGCGCCGTTCTCTAATGAATTCATTGAATTGCCGCGTTACATTATCGACCCATGTTTTCCGGTACAGTAAAAACCAGTCCTCGCCTCCCGGCAATTCGGACGGCAAATAGCTTGTATTGAGCAGAGCGCAACGCAGGATGCGGGTAAGCGGCACGCGGTGATTGAACGATCGAATCATCTCTACTGATTTTTCCGCTTTGGAAACGAATTTTTGCATCTCGCCTTCCGTGTCATAATCCTGCTCCGCGGCGTATTCAGGCAATGTGAATATAAACATCGCTGAAAGCAGCGTAGCGGACGGCGTTCGTTTTATCGAATAAAGGGAGTTGTTAAGGTTCATAAGCTGGGTTTTTACCGACGCGGCGGGGCAGACAACTTCCTTATATGTCGTAGCAGCGCTGCCGAATGACATGATGAATCTGTCAAAAAGAAACGACGCCAATTGTTTTAAACAGGCAATATAATGAGCGTCGTCGTACATTGACTGACGGCAGACTTCGTCTATTTTGTCAATTTCTTCTTCAACAAAATTAATAGCCTTCTGCTGCAGTTTTATATCTGAAAGCCCGGGATTTTCGGCGGCAACGCTTTCAGGGTTGGTTTTTTCTGACAGCAGCGCGTGAATCTCTTTCATTTCGATAGAGCCCAGAAAAACAAGGAAATTTCCGGTGTTGCGGCTGATGCCCGCGTCAAGGACTCTGTAAAAAAAACGGGCAGCGTCCTTTAATTTTTTTAATTCGGTCTGAAAGTTTTGGCGGAGCAGGCCTTTTTCCCAGTCAAACATTCCCGGAAACATCAGTTCGATGCTGCGTCCTATTTCGGCAATTTGGGAGTGAATGAACGCGTCAAGTCGCGTTCGTCCGGTAAAAAATCCTATGATTAAGAACCAAAGGCGTTTATACCAAGGGAGACGCGGATAGGAAATTTCCGCTTTTTCCGAAGGGGCGGCCTCTCTTTCCGCTATGATTAGCGTTTGTTCCGGCGTTCCGGCAAAAGATTCTATCTTTTCAAGAAGTTTTAGCCTTTCGTATTGCGATATGCTGGCTGACAGCCGTTCAAACGCGTTATATTCGCTCACAAACGCCATTATAACCCTGCCTGCCTTAACTATCAAGACGAATCTCCGTATACGCGCCTAGGACTCCGGTTTGAAGCCTGCCGGCAAGTTGAAAATTATTGACAGGGAAGTTAAAATGAGGCTGGTTTTGGAGGGATATGATGAAAAGAATCAGTACGGACGCTGCGCCTGCCGCCATAGGCCCGTATTCGCAGGGTTTTGTGTCGGGAAATTTGGCGTTTACGTCCGGCCAGATACCGCTTTGCCCGAAAACAGGCGGCATTAAGGGCGAAAACATAGCCGGACAGACTGAGCAGGCGATAAAGAACCTAAAAGCCGTGCTGGAAGCCGCCGGCTCGTCCCTTGAAAGGGTCATAAAGACGACCTGTTTTCTCGCCGACATGAAAGATTTCGCTCAATTCAATGAAATTTACGAAAAACACTTCCCGGGAAAGCCCGCCAGATCGACTGTTGCGGTGCGGCAACTGCCCAAAGACGCGCTTGTAGAAATCGAAGCGATCGCGGAGATCGCATACGAATGAGCGATGAGGAATGAGCAATGGACTGCCGATAGGCAGTTGCGAGTCGTCCGGGCGAGCAGGCTTGGGGTCAGGCCCCTAGGGGTCGTCATTGCGAGTCCGCAGGGCGAAGCGATTTGCCGCCGTGCCATTGCGACAATTGCGGCGCGGGATTAGAATTAAACAATGAAATTTTCGCGGTACTACATACCCACATTGAGGGAAGCGCCGGCAGATGCGGCGATAGCGAGCCACCAGCTCATGATGCGGGCGGGCATGATACGGCGGCTGGCCAACGGGCTGTTCGCCTACCTGCCGCTCGGGCTGCGCGTGTTCAGAAAGCTGGAACAGATAATCAGGGAAGAGATGGATGCGGCGGGGGCGCTGGAAGTAAAGCCGACTGTGGTGGCTCCGGGCGAGCTTTGGAAGGAGTCGGGGCGCTGGGACACGATGGGCGACGCGCTGCTTCGGGTAAAAAACCGGCTGGACGGGGATTTTGTCGTCTCGCCTACTGCGGAGGAGATGGTAACCGCCCT
>JAIRSQ010000104.1 GCA_031255395.1 Spirochaetaceae bacterium
AAGCGAGTTTTACGCGGCCCACAGTAACAGGCTTAACAAGACGGAGGAGGCTACGGCGTGAATTACGAGCAGGTGCTGATAAGGCCGGTACTCTCTGAAAAAACAAACATACTGCGCGAAACGGGGCACTATGTTTTTCAGGTAAACATGAAGGCGAACAAACCGTTAATCAAGGAAGCGGTGCAAGCGTTATTTAACGTGCACCCGGTATCCTGCACTACGGCGATTGTCGCGGGCAAACCTAAACGGCAGCGTTATAAAAAGGGTTACACTTCTGCTTGGAAGAAGGCTGTGGTAACATTGGCAAAAGACGAAAAAATCGCCTTGTTTGAGGGGGTCTGATTTAATGGGCATAAAGACATATAAACCGATCACGCCCGGCATGCGGCAATGGCAAAGCCTCGACTTTTCCGATATTACCGTAAAAAATCCGGAGAAATCCCTCACGAAAGGAAGAGCGGAGCGTGCGGGTCGCGATTCGCGCGGCCGAATCAGCGTTTGGCACAAGGGCGGCGGACACAAGAGGCGTTACCGGACCATAGACTTCAAACGGGACAAGATAGGCGTTCCCGGCAAAATAGCCACGATAGAGTACGATCCCAACCGTAGCGCGAACATCGCCCTTGTTTTTTACGCGGACGGCGAAAAGCGTTACATAATCGCTCCTAAGGGGCTTAAGACCGGCAGCAAGATACTGAGCGGGCCGGACGCTCCGATAGAGCCGGGCAACGCGTTGCCGCTTGAAAACATACCGCTGGGCTTTACAGTGCACAACATAGAACTGACGCTGGGAAAGGGAGCACAGATTGCCCGTTCAGCCGGCGCTTCGGCGCTGGTTGCCGCCAAAGAGGGCGATTATGTTACAATAAAACTGCCGTCCGGCGAGACCCGCATGATATTCAAAAAGTGTTTTGCCGTCGTCGGCGTTGTCGGCAACGAAGACCACATGAATGTCAGTTACGGCAAAGCCGGCCGCAAGCGCTGGCTGGGCGTAAGGCCTACGGTTCGCGGCATGGTTATGAACCCTGTCGATCATCCGCACGGCGGCGGAGAGGGCAAAAACAAGGGCATCCACCCGGTAACGCCGTGGGGGCAGCCGACAAAAGGCTATAAAACGCGGGACAAGCATAAGGCTTCTTCGCGTTTCATCGTGAGCCGCAGGAAGAAAAAATAGCGCATTAAGGGGTTAAAGTGTCGCGATCTATAAAAAAGGGCCCTTTTATCGAAAAGAGCCTGTACAAGAAGATTTTGGAGATGAGCAAGTCTACGGAACGGCGCATGGTAAAGACATACTCGCGCTGTTCGACCATCATCCCCGAAATGGTTGGCATAACGATTTCGGTTTATAACGGAAAGACATGGGTGCCCGTGTACATAACCGAGAATTTGGTAGGTCATAAGCTGGGCGAATTTTCGCCCACGCGGATATTCCGCGGACATTCGGGCTCCGATAAAAAGGCCTCGAAGTAGCGCGGGCGGGAATATGCCTGTGTTTGAAGGGTCTTCGCGGCGTCGTTTTGAAATTGAAACTGAGGGTTTAGGATATTAAAATGGTAGACGGATATAAGGCGGTATCGAAGTTTTTGATTTGTTCGCCGTACAAGATACGCCCGGTAGCGAATCTTATACGGCGAAAAACGTATACCGAAGCGCTTTCAATTTTAGAAAACATGCCGCACAAGGGCGCGAAACTGATACGGAAAACGCTAAGATCAGCGGGCGCGAACGCGCTTAACGTAAGCAAAAATCTTGAGGAAGATATGCTGTATGTCAGGGAAATAATGATTGACGACGGGCCGCGCATGAAGCGCCTGTGGTGCAGGGCGCGGGGCAGGGCGGATATGCTGTTAAAACGGCTCTGCCACATAACCGTGATTGTCGACAGGACGGCAGGGGTGTAACGTGGGACAAAAAGTAAATCCGATAGGACTGCGGGTCGGCATCAATCGCACTTGGTCGTCGCGCTGGTACGTTGACCCGAAAACGTACGCGAACACTCTGCACGAGGACATTAAACTTCGTTCGTATATTGTAAAGATGCCAGAAACAAAGGGCGCGGACATAGCGGAGCTGGAAATTATACGGCATCCCCAGCGCATAACGATAGTTATCCATACGGCCAGGCCGGGAGTAGTTATAGGTGTCAAGGGCGCGAACATTGAAAAGATAGGGACGGAGCTTCAAAAACTTGTCAGCAAAAAGATTCAGCTTAAAATAAAAGAAGTCCGCAACGCCGATAATAACGCGCAGATCATAGCGCAGAATATGGCACGGCAGCTTCTTGCGAGAGGTTCTTTCCGCCGCACTATGAAAATGGCCGTCAGCAACGCTATCAAGAAAGGAAACGCTCAGGGTGTCAAGGTAAGGCTTTCGGGACGGCTTGGCGGCGCGGAAATGTCCCGTACCGAAGAAGCGAAGGAGGGGCGCATACCGCTGCACACCCTTCGCGCTGATATCGAATACGGTTTCGCGGAGGCGCATACCACATTCGGGGCTATCGGAATCAAGGTATGGGTGTACAACGGCATGAAGTACGGCAAAGAACAGAAAGAAGACGCGGGCGTTATCGTCCGCAAACGCCGCGACAGAACGCCGGTCAGAAACGAGGAATAGAGGTAAGCGATGTTAAGTCCGAAACGTGTAAGATATCGCAAAGTTCAGCGCGGGAATATGCCTGGGAATGCCACGCGGGGCAACACTGTGGTTTTTGGCGAGTACGCGCTCGTGGCGATGGAACGCATATGGCTCACGAACAGGCAGATTGAGGCGGCCCGCGTCGCGATGAACAGGCGTATCAAGCGCGGCGGAAAACTTTGGATAAGGATTTTTCCGGACAAGCCGTATACTAAAAAACCGGCCGATACCCGTATGGGCAAAGGCAAAGGCGCTCCGGAATACTGGGTCGCGGTCATAAAGCCGGGCACGGTCATGTTCGAGCTTGGCGGAATCGACAGGGAGCTTGCGGCGGCGGCAATGAGGCTTGCGGGATCAAAACTTCCGATTAAAACTAAATTCGTAGTTCGCGGCGATTTTGAACTGGGAGGGTGACGGATGAAGAATTCGTTTAAAAATCTGACTTTGCCCGAGCTGATGGCTAAACGGGACGAGCTTAGCAGGAAGTATTTGGAACTTCGTTTTCAGCTAGTAGTGGGACACGTCGAAAACCCGCTTCTAAAAAGGACGATGCGGCGGCAGATAGCGCGTCTCAACACTCTAATCGGCCAGCAAAAAGTTGCGGCGGCAAACGGATTACAAAAGGAATAAGCGGTGTCGGATCAAGTAAAACCGGTTAAGAGCGGTAAAAAAGAATTTGTAGGCTTGGTAAAGAATACAAAGCGCGTCGAGGAAAACGGCAAAGTCATCGGCATGAACAAGACGATAGTCGTTTCTGTAGAGACAATGGCGTTGCACCCGCTGTACAAGAAGTATGTGCGGAAAGTAAAGCGGATTAAGGCGCACGACGAGCAGAATACGGCCCGTACCGGCGATAAGGTGAGGGTCGTGGAGTGCCGTCCTATCAGCAAGGACAAACATTGGAGGCTGGTAGAAATTGTCGAACGGGCGAAATAACGGAGCGTTAAAATGATACAGGCGGAAACTTTTTTGAACGTTGCCGACAATTCGGGAGCGCGGCGCGTTCAGTGCATAAAAGTGCTAGGCGGTTCAAGACGCCGTTACGCTAGCATAGGCGATATTGTCGTTGTCGCTGTCAAAGAGACTTTGCCCACTTCTTCGATCAAAAAAGGAACGGTCGAGAGAGCGGTGATTGTCAGGACGCATAAAGAGTACAGGCGTCCGGACGGCACGTATATACGTTTTGACGATAACGCCTGCGTTATAATTGACGCTAACAGAAATCCCAAAGGGAAACGCATTTTCGGGCCGGTAGCCCGCGAATTGCGGGACAAGAACTATATGAAGATCGTTTCCCTCGCGCCGGAAGTTTTGTAGTTGTTACGGTAGATTGAAACGCCGCGGCGCGGACGCGATAGCGAAACGGACGTGAATGTTTTGTTTTGCAAATTCTGAAAGCGGGCGGCGGTTGGTTTGTAAGGAGCGGTTGAATGTCGGTTCAAGCTGAAGCGCATAAGTTTAGGATTAAGAAAGACGACACGGTTGAAGTGATTGCCGGAAAGGAAAAAGGCAAGCGCGGGCGTATTCTGCGCATTTTGCGGAAAAAGGATCGAGTGGTGATCGACGGCCTTAACCTTGTCAAAAAAACGCAAAAACGGCGCAACCAGAATGATAAAGGCGGCATAATCGAAATTGAAGCGGCTTTGCACGCGTCGAACGTTATGATCGTCTGTAAAAAATGCGGCCCCACAAGGATTGGCTATAAATTTGAAGGGACCGTAAAAAAACGAATCTGTAAGAAATGCGGAGAGGCTTTGTGATGGGCGGAGGAAACACAAAAAAAGTGGCGGGTAAAAACCCTGCCGGTAAAAGAACCGCGGCGCAGGGCAAAGGCGCCGCGGCGGCGAGCGACGCGCCTTCCCGGAAATCCAGCGTCAAGGCGGGCAAAAACATAATGCCTGAAGGTTATGTGCCGCGTTTGAAAAAGATTTACAAAGAAAATGTCGCGCCGGAACTCATTAAAGAGTTTAACTATTCCTCGCCTATGCAGACGCCGAAACTCGTTAAAATCGTTGTAAACATGGGCGTGGGCGAGGCTATTTCAAACAAAAGGCTCCTTGACGCGGCGATTGACGACCTTACGCTGATTACGGGACAGAAGGCGGTAAAAACCAAAGCCCGCAAGAGCATAGCCAATTTCAAGATACGTGCGGGGCAGGAAATAGGCGCGATGGTGACGCTACGCGGCGCGATGATGTACGAATTTTTGGACAGACTGATAAATGTCGCATTGCCGCGCGTCAAGGATTTTCGCGGGATAGGGCAGAACTCCTTTGACGGGCACGGGAATTACGCGATGGGCATAACGGAACAGATCATCTTTCCTGAAATTGATTTTGACAAGATTGAACGGATTGCCGGACTCAATATTGTCATCGTTACGAGCGCGAATACGGACGCCGAGGCGAAGGCATTCCTTGCAAAGTTCGGTATGCCGTTTAGAAAATAAATACAAGGAGCGTACATGGCAAGAAAGGCAATGATTATAAAGGCGCTTCGAACGCCAAAATATAAAACGCGCAAGGTGAACCGTTGCAGGATTTGCGGAAGGGCGAGAGGGTATCTTGGCAAGTTTGAAATGTGCCGCCTCTGCTTCCGCAAACTGGCAAGCGAAGGTCTTATACCGGGCGTTACAAAATCAAGTTGGTAGGAGGGAAGAATGAGCGTTTCTGATCCAGTAGCCGATATGCTGACCAAACTCCGAAATGCCGGAATGGCAAAGCATGAAAAAGTTGACATCGCCACCTCCAGGCTTAAACTTGAGATAATCAAAATTCTGAAAACCGAAGGTTATATACGGAATTTTAAGAAAGTGGCTCAGGGGGGAATGAATATAATCCGCGTGTTTCTAAAATATGACGATGAAACGGCTCCGGTCATTCACGGCATAAAAAAAGTGTCCACGCCGGGACGCCGCGTCTACACCGGATACAAGACGATGCCCCGCGTGTTTAACGGCTTCGGCACGCTGATAGTTTCAACGTCGACCGGAGTCACAACCGGTAAAAAAGCCGCCGAAAAAAAAGTTGGCGGCGAAATAATCTGCAAGATTTGGTAGGGTTATATGTCGCGTGTTGGAAAGATACCGGTCAAGGTTCCGGCAAATGTTAAAGTTTCATTTAACAACGGCGTGATAAACGTGGAAGGGCCGAAAGGAAAGCTCGCTCAGGTTTATCACGAAGTTATAAAATTTGAAAGCAAAGACGGAGAAATCATCGTTACAAGGGCAAACGACGAGAAACAGACAAAGGCTTTTCACGGATTGTACCGAAATCTGCTTAATAACATGATTATCGGCGTGTCGACGGGCTTTACGCGGGTTTTGATTATCAACGGCGTCGGCTACAGGGCCGAAGTGCGGGACAGGCTGCTGGTTATGAACCTTGGCTTTTCAAACGAAGTTTTCGTGGGAATACCGGACGGCGTATCGGCGAAGGCCGAGCCTAACGGCAGACTCGAAGTAAGCGGCATAGACAAACAGCGGGTCGGCGAATTCGCCGCGCAGATACGAAAACTTCGAAAGCCCGAACCCTACAAAGGCAAGGGGATTCGGTATGAAAATGAACATATCAGACGGAAAGTCGGTAAATCCGGCGTTAAATAAGGGTGGACTATGCTGCGAAAAATGCTGGAAAAAGACAGAAAACGTTTAGCCCGCAAGATACATATACGGAA
>JAIRSQ010000160.1 GCA_031255395.1 Spirochaetaceae bacterium
GCCTTCTTCAGATCGGCAATCGCCTCGTTTGTCTTGGCCTTGTCCGCCTCACTGACCTTGTCGCCCAAATCCTTGATGTTCTTTTCGGTGCTGTAGATGAGGGAGTCGGCCTCGTTACGGGCTTCTGCCTTTTCTTTTTCAAGCCTGTCCTCTTCGGCGTGCAGTTCGGCTTCTTTGACCATGCGGTCGATGTCGCCCTCGCTAAGGCCAGACGAACTTTCGCTACGGATTTTCTGTTCCTTGCCGGAGCCCAGATCCTTCGCGGAAACGTGTACGATACCGTTCGCATCAATGTCGAACGTTACCTCTATCTGGGGCACGCCGCGTGGCGCGGGAGGTATGCCTTCAAGGTTGAAGTTTCCGAGCGTCCGGTTCTGAGTCGCCATTTCGCGTTCGCCCTGCAAGACGTGTATCGTAACAGCCGTCTGGCCGTCCGCTGCCGTTGAGAACACCTGGCTCTTTTTTGTCGGGATTGTCGTGTTGCGCGGTATCAGCTTGGTCATCACGCTGCCCAGCGTTTCTATACCGAGCGAAAGCGGGGTAACGTCGAGCAACAGCACGTCCTTCACGTCGCCGCCCAGAATGCCGCCCTGAATCGCCGCGCCTATCGCCACGGCCTCATCCGGGTTCACGCCCTTGTTCGGCTCTTTCTTGAACAGGTCTTTTACGATCTGCTGAACCGCCGGAATGCGCGTCGAGCCGCCCACAAGGATAACCTCGTCGATCTGCTCGGCGGAAAGACCCGCATCGGACAACGCCTTCTTGCAGGGCTCCTTCGAGCGCTCAAGCAGGTCGCTTACCATCTGCTCAAACTTGGCGCGTGTAAGCGTCTTTTGTAAGTGCTTAGGCCCGCTTGAGTCCGCCGTTATGAACGGCAGGTTTATATCGGTCGTCTGCATCGCGGAAAGCTCGATTTTTGCCTTTTCCGCCGCTTCGCGGAGGCGTTGTAGCGCCATGCGATCCTGCCCCAGGTCTATGCCTGTGTCCACCTTGAATTCCGCTATCAGCCATTCCTGTATGCGGCGGTCGAAATCGTCTCCGCCCAGGTGAGTGTCGCCGTTGGTCGATTTGACTTCGAATACGCCGTCTCCAAGCTCAAGGATGGAAACGTCAAACGTGCCTCCGCCCAAGTCGTAAACGGCGATTGTCCTGTCTTTTTTCTGATCCTTGTTGAACCCGAAGGCGAGCGCGGCGGCAGTCGGCTCGTTGATGATGCGTTTTACATCGAGACCAGCGATCTTCCCGGCATCCTTGGTCGCCTGGCGCTGGGCGTCGTTAAAGTACGCCGGCACGGTGATGACAGCTTCGCTCACCGTTTCGCCGAGGTAGTCTTCCGCCGTTTTCTTCATTTTTTGCAAAATGAAGGCGGATATTTCCTGAGGCGAATACTTTTTGTCCCCAATTTCGATGCGGACGTCATCGCCCTGTTCCGTCACCTTGTACGGCACCAGCTTCATCTCGTTGGCAACTTCGGAAAAACGCCGCCCCATAAAACGTTTAATCGAGAAAATCGTGTTTTCAGGATTTGTTATCATCTGGTTTTTCGCGGGAGCGCCCACAACGCGCTCGCCCTTGCTTGTAAACCCGACGATAGATGGGGTCGTCCGCCCGCCTTCAGCATTCTGAATGACAATCGGCTCGCCGCCTTCCAATACGGCCACGCATGAATTCGTGGTTCCCAGATCAATACCAATAATCTTGCCCATTTTTTCTCCTAAAAATTTTAAATTTTTTTACTCTGGCCATAAACCTGTGAAAATCCAAACGGGTTCACCGGCCATGCCCTGTTTTCCTTACTCCATTTCCGGCATCAATACCTTGACCTTGGCGGGACGCACCACCCTGTCTTTCAGCATATAGCCCTTCGCAAAGTCTTCCTGTACTACAGGCTCGCTGACATCGGCGGACTTTTCCATCAAAAGCGCCTCGTGCCGTGCCGGGTCGAACGGCATACCGACAGAGTCGAAGCGTTTGAGCCCCCACTTGTTTTCGAGCTGGCCGGACAGTTTCTTTTCGACCATAACGATACCCTCGCGGAACGCGTCAAAGTCCGCCTCCGTTTTTCCCGACAGTCCCGCCGAACTGATGGCCCGTTCAAAATCGTCGAGCGTGGCAATCAATTCCAGTAGCAGGCTTTGATTCGCAAATTCAACCGCGTCTTGTTTTTCCTTGGTTATGCGTTTGCGAAAATTTTCGAATTCCGCCGCCTTTCTTAGGTACTGGTCGGTTACTTCTGCAAGTTTCCGCTCCAGTTCTTCGATTTGTTTTTGCGGGCAATCCTCTTCGAGCGCGCCGTCCTCAGTTGCCGTCGCGCCGCCCGCTACGGCTTCGTTCCCGCCGTCCGTCCAGACGGCATCCTGATCATCCGGTTTGACATTCTCTGAATTCGTGCCGGCGTCCGTCACCTCGTTTTCGGCGTAAGCCGCCTCCGCGGTTTCGTACAGTTTCTCACTCTTGTGCATTGCAAGCCTTTTTCATGATTGTGATGTACCGTTTACCCGTGTCAAAACACAGACAGACTCTGACGCGGGCCATTGCGGTCCCAAAACGGCTTCGCCTGACCTAAGTTTTACACCTCCTACGGCCAAGCCGTTTTGCATTTATAGTATGAAAAATATAAGGTTTATCCAAAAAGGTCAACACCTTTTGCCCGACACCCGGCAGTTCAGACGCTCCGCTTTCACTTAATAATGAGCAATGAGGAATGGATAATGAGGAATGATATCGATTGACAGTTGCGAGGCATCCCTGCGGGCATCCCTGGTAAGTGAATTAGAAATGAGCGATAAGAGAGTTATCAGTCGCGTATGCCAGACGCCCTTTTCGGACTGAAGGCGAGGGCGGGAACCCGCTGGCGGGTCAGCGTATCAGGTTGCCTGCTATGATTACGCGCAGAATCTCGAATTTGTCGTTGAATACGGTAATATCAGCGTCGTATCCGGGCGTTAGCTGCCCTTTGGACGTGTAGCCCATCACTTGGGCGGGGTTTACGGTGGCGCAGCGCACGGCGTCCACGAGCGGGAAGTCAAAGCGCGCCAAATTTTGTACGCCGCGTATCATCGTGAGCGCGGAACCTGCTGTAACGCCGTCCGAGGCGCGGCAAAAGCAACCGCCTTCGAATTTGACTTCCTCGCCGTTCGCTATCAGCTTACCCTCCCGCTGTCCGGTCGGTTTCAGACCGTCCGTTACCAGCACGATTTTGCTCATCGGCTTTACGCGCATCAGCAGCTTGAACAGGTCGGGGTGAATATG
>JAIRSQ010000044.1 GCA_031255395.1 Spirochaetaceae bacterium
CAGCCCATAGACTGGAACGCCAAGGAGCAGGAACTTGCCACGGGCGAGATCGACTGTATCTGGAACGGCTTTACCATAACGGAAGAGCGCAAGAAGGCTCTGCTTTTTAGCCCGCCCTACCTGAAAAACGCGCAGGTCATAGTGGTCAAGCGGTCTTCGTCCGTCAATTCGCTTGCCGACCTTGCCGGCAAGCGGATAGGTACGCAGGCAGGCTCCGCGTCGGTGGACGCGATTAACGGCGCGCCTGAGTTCAAAGCGTCTCTGCGCGAGATTGTCGAGTACAAAGACTTCCTTACGGCCTTCATGGACCTTGACGCCGGCGGCGTTGACGCTGTTGTTGTCGATCTTATCGTTGCCAACTACAACATAGACCAGTCCGGCAAGCCGTTTCGCAGACTGAGCGAGACGCTTGGCGGAGAAGAGTACGGCATCGGTTTTCGCAAGAACGATGTAGCCCTTGAACAGGAATTGTGGAAAACGCTCGAAGGTATGGCAGAGGACGGCATCGTGGCGCAGATTTCCACAATCTGGTTTGGCGAGGACATTTCTGTAATAGGGAAGTAGCCCTAAGCGAGGTACAAGGGCGGCAACAGGCTCCCCTTCGTTGAAGGTATCGCTTCGGCGGCGCGGGGGTCAGGCTCGCAGGCTTCGCGGAGAGCGCGGGCGGCAGACTTAAAGACGGCCTCAACTTTGTGGTGGTCGCTCCGCCCGCGCAGTATGTCGATGTGCAGAGCGCAGGCCGCCGCGTCCGTAAAACCTTGCCAAAAATCCGCAATCGTATCAGTCTGAAAAGACGCCGCCCTGCCGTCCGGCAGGGCGGAAACGAGCGGCATCCCTCGCAATTCGCCCTCGAAACATAGAAACGGCCTTCCAGAAAGGTCTGCCGCAACCCTGACCAAGGTTTCATCCATCGGATACAGACAGCTTCCCGTACGCCTTATGCCCTTCTTGTCCGCCAGCGCTTTTGCGAAAGTCTGTCCCAAAACGATCCCCGTGTCTTCGACAAGGTGGTGCTGATCCACATGAAGATCGCCCCGCGCCCTAATGTCAATGTCAAAAAGGCCGTGTTTCGCAAACGTTTCCATCATGTGCCGCATAAACCCGATTGGGTGCTCAATGTTCGCTCGTCCGCTACCGTCAAGATTCAGCCGGATGTAGACTTCGGTTTCAAGCGTTTTTCGTTCGATTTCAGCGATTCTGTCCATGTCGCGCCTCCTCTTACGCTCCGAAACCAAAGTTTCTGAGCGTTCTATTATTTAAACAGTTCGTTTTTTTCTTTGTACCAAAAAACCAGATCCAGAGCGTCAGGCGGGACCGCTTCTTTTTTGGCAAAGGCAAGCATTTTTTGCTCGATTTCGTGATATACCGCGCCGTTGATTGACGCGGGAATCTCTTTTATAACGCGATACAGCGCGAGCTGTCGCATGATGTGCCTGTCCAGAATACAGAGGCTTCCGCCTTTCCCGACGTTGCGCAAAAAATGCGACGCCTCCTTTAGCCCCCACCCTGAAACTTCCTTTTGCAACGCGTCCCGCGCCTCGATGAAATCACCGTTCTTTATGAACGTCCCTATAAACGCCTCAATTTTATTTTTGGTGTCAGGGTAAAAAATTTTTCTGTTTTTTACGATGTACGCCGCCTTGTTCTTATGGAACCGCACGCCCCTTGAGCGTAACGCGTCCGCGATTTCGGGATGCCCGCCTTTTTCCAGCAATCCGTCTTCTTGTAATCCCAAAACGGCGTTCCAAGCCTTGCGAGCGTCATTTTGCGGCGTGCATACGCAAAAACACAGTTCTTTAAATATTTCAGCGTCGCCGCCCTCTTCCCATAGCAACGCGAATTCCGCAAGCCTTAAGTTTATGTCCTTTTTTATGGAGGCGTAAATTGACGCAATATCGCTCACGGCACGACTTTCCGAAGCGCGTATTCGACAATGTCCGTAGCGCCGGCCTTTTTTAACCGCGTTATCAAATCGGGGGCCTCGCTTTTTTTTACGGCGATCTTTACCGCGTACCCGTTTTCGCCGCCGTCGCTGTACAGCGGCGCTACTGTGGGGCTTCGCATGGCGGGCAAACCGCTGACAATCTCTTTGTAGCGGGATTCGGCAACATTCATCTCTAACATGACCTTTTCGCGCCCGTCGAGCACGGCCTTGAACAGCATGACTAGCCGTTCTATCAGATCGCGTTTTTCGGCGTTTCGCATAGCCTCGCGCGAGGCGGCGAACCATGTCGAGGACTGGAGCAGCGTGTCAATGATTACAAGGCCGTTGTCCCGCAGCGTCCGCCCGGACGCGGTGTTGTCGATGATCATGTCGGCGTCGTCCGGCGGAAACACTTCGGTAGCGCCGTAGGTGCGGACAATGTTGTATTTATAGCCGTTCCGCTCAAGGTAATTTTTTGCAAGATTGACATATTCTGTGGCAACTACGATTTTTTTCTTAAAAAGCGTTTTCTTGTCCGTCCCCGCCGGAACCGCAGCCACAATATCAACCTTGTCGAACCCCAAATCGAGCAGAAGCTCCGCGTCTGAGCCGTTCTCGGCTATCCAGTCGATGCCGGTAAAGCCCGCGTCATGGCTGCCCAATTCTAGCAGTTGGCCCACGTTTTGCGGCTTCATTATCTTGGCGTCAAGCCATGACGCGCCAAGTTCAGGCCGGTATGTCCTGTCGGAGAGCCGCACCTGAAAGCCCGCGTCGCCAAACAGTTCCGCTACATTGTCGTAAATTCTGCCTTTTGGCAATAGAATTCGCAGAACCATTTTATGCGGGATAGTTAAGATTTTCTTTTGCCGCTTTTTTCAGCAGCGCCGCGTAGCGGGCGGCCTCCCATTTGGCCATATTGAGGTTCTGTTCGCTATAGTTTCCGCACTCCGCCGGATGAGCGCCCGGAATAGGCCCGTCAAACGCTTCGATCCAGTCCAGCAACTCTAGCGCGAGCGGAAGAGCGGTATCGGAATCGATGTCCCCTTCTAGTATCATATAAAAACCCGTGCGGCAACCCATAGGCCCAAAATAAACGACGCTCTCCGCCCACTTAGCGTGAGAGCGCAGGAAGGTCGCCCCAAGGTGTTCAATCGTGTGAATCGTAGGCATATCCATCACAGGCTCGCTGTTTGGCCGTTTGAACCTCATATCAAAAGTCGTAAGCGTCGTCCCGCCAAACTTATCCTTGCGAGAAACGTACAGTCCGGGCAACAACCGCAGATGATCGACCTGAAAACTAGCTATCTTTTCCATGTAACCTCTTAATAGTCCCATTTTAACGGACAGGAGTCCGTTTTACAAGGGACGGGAATGAGTCTTCCCGCCGCGAATAATGTCGCTATTCTCACTACTGTCGTTTTGCAACGCGGCGTATTGACATTTAAATTTTTAGCTTCTATGATTTGTAAGTATAATATAACTCTTGGAGGTTCTATGAACAATTTGTGGAAGTACGGACTCGTATTTTTAGGCGGGGCATTCGTGGGAGCGTTGATCTGCAAGAACAGCAGGGAGCTTCGTAAAATCTGCACGACGGCCGTGGGCGGTATCATGGACATCACGGACATGGCGGTTGAGGCGGCAGAGACGGTAAAGGAATCGGCGGAGGACCTGCTCGCCGAAGCGGACGCTAGGCGTAAGAGCGCCGCGAGCGGCGGCCGAAAGAAAGCTGCCGAGGCGGAAGCCTAATCATGCTTGGGGCGGCACTGGTTCACGCTTTGCCGGGCAGAGCGCGGTTTAGAGTCTCGCCGCCGGAACTTCGGGCGTACGAGACTCAGGAAATAGGGCAGACGCTTTCGGATACTCCGGGTGTGAAAGGCGCTTCCGTGAATCCGCTGAGCGGCAGCATTCTGATCCTGTACGATTACCGGATCATCAGCGCGTACGCGCTATTGGCAACGGTTAGGGGGCTGACCCCGCCGTTGAAGAAAGAAGCTGCCGGCAAACAGAGCAACAAGCCCCAAAGTCCGTATTCCTTTGCCGCCTCGCTGATATTCCGTCTTGTTTGTCCGCCGCAGATAAAGCCTTTCGTTACTGTCTTTCGGGCGATCCCGTTTTTTAAGCATGGGCTCGAATCGCTTGTCGCGCTAAAAATGGATGTGCCGTTGCTGGATGCCTCCGCTGTCGCGCTCAGCCTTGCCTGCGGCGACTATAAGTCCGCCTCAACATTGATGCTGCTCCTTAACACGGGCGAGTACCTTGAAGAATGGGCCAAGTACCGTTCGCGGGAAAATCTTGCTGAAAAACTTTCCGTTGCCATCGGAAACGTGTGGGTAAAGCGCGAGGGCGTCGAGACGGAGATTCCCGCCTCCCGGCTTGAACCAGGCGATCTTGCCGTTATCAGGATGGGCGCGATGATACCCGTTGACGGACGTGTCGTTTCCGGCAACGCGATGGTTAACGAGTCTTCGATGACGGGCGAAGCCCACGCCGTGTTTCGTGAGACGAATGACAGCGTTCACGCCGGAACGGTTGTCGAGGAGGGCGAGATCACCGTCGAGGTAAGAAAAAAGGCTGAGGACACGCGCTTTCAGAAGATACTTTCGCTGATAGCCCAGTCCGAGGCGGCCAAGGCGGGGATAGAGTTAAAATCCCGCGAGCTTGCGGACAGGCTTGTGCCGTTCAGCTTTTTGGCCGCTGGTGTCACGACCATTTTCGGCGGCGGGCTTAAACGGGCGCGGGCGGTTCTGTCGGTCGACTACTCCTGCCCCGTGAAACTGTCCACGCCGCTGGTGTTCCTGTCCGCGATGCGGGAGGGGCTTAACAACGGCATCTTCTT
>JAIRSQ010000133.1 GCA_031255395.1 Spirochaetaceae bacterium
CGCCGGAGACGGACAGGCCGCGATAATCGGAGAAATCGCGCCGCGCTCTGAAAACGTGATAACATTCAAGTGAACCGTGAATCATTCGTGCCATAACCGCTGTGATTTTACGAGTGGCACTATACGAAAAGGCGGGCGGGTTTCGGCTACAGCGGTTCCTGTTTCCAGACAGGTTTGCCGTCAACACGGCCTTGGAAAAGGCAGTGGCGGGTAAATCCGGTTTCCAGTAAAAGGCGACGGGCTTCGCTGTAGAAGCCGTCGAGTTGTTCCGGCCTGTGGGCATCCGCGTTGATTGTGACGGGAACGCCTTTCTGTTGGAGCAGCCGCAGGATTTGCGGGGACGGGTACGGCTCGTTTGCCGCATAGCGTGTCATCGCGCCGGTGTTTATCTCGGTAACAATTCCGCTGTCGGCGATCAGGCTGGCTACCCGCTCGACACGTTTTACATATTGGCTGTCGTTTTGGGAAAACCATCTGTCGCCGTTGTTATTTTTTTTGACAATGTCGGCGTGGCCAACAATGTCAAAACCGCCTTTGTCCAGCATAAGTTCCATGCAGTCCCAGTAACGGTCGGCAAGAGCCATAGCGTCTCCGCCAAAATCGTTGTTTACCAGATTTTCGAATTCGTCATACGAACAATCGACCGTGCCCGACGGGGTAACATAGTGAACCGAGCCGATAAGGTAATCCAGACCCAATTTATCGCGATTAAAATCAGCGGCGCAGACGGCGTTTTCGATAAAGTCGACTTCAAGACCAAGGTAAACGCAAAGTTTGCCATGCCACGTCTCCTTTGCAGCGCGTACCGACTCGCAATACTCATCAAAACGTCCGTCGCTCAGATGCCAGTCTGTTACAAGGCCTGTTTGTTTTGTTATCGGAGCATGGGCGCTGAAACCGAGCGATACCAGCTTTTTTTTATACGCGGCGGCGCAAAAGTCTTCTACCGTGCCGCTTCCGTCGCAGAATGAGGTATGCGCGTGCAGACAGGAATAATTCATATAAGCTCCGTATGTTTAGCGGCGGTCAGACTAATTCGCTATTTTTACATATAGTCAGTTTATGCCGCATATCGTCGTATGGCTTTTTATTGAAACCGCAAATGGTAATTTGAACCGTTTTTTTCTTCCCTAAAACCATAATTGTCTCGCGCGACTTTTTAACAAACCACGGGCATTTTTCGCAACGCGAACCGGCGGTACAAAATATGTTGTCTTTGTTTTTTTCAGGACCATTAGAATTATAAATAACTTGGTACATCCTGATTAACGCTCCTATTCCATATTGAATAAATCAAATTTATCAAATAAAACTTCGCGAACGCGCGCTCTTTCAAGAATTGTGGTATTGATGAGTTCGCGGATTTCATTTTTTATACGCGCCTCGTTTTCGGGCTGAAGTTCGGCGGCGGATTTACCGCGGAAATACATCCGCGTAAAGTCGCGCAACTGGTACAAACGCGAAGTTAATTCCGTTGACGTGGCGGTATCGTTAAGGTCGTATCCAAGGATCATGTCTACGGAAATACTCCATGGCGTTACATCCCGCGTCTGCGTGCTTATATTGCCGATCAATGTAAACATCGAGTACTGTTTTTTGGTGGCGGCATAAGATTCGGTCTGAGGAACCACCGTCTGGCTCTTTCCTCCCTTGTTCATGATGTTAAACGTAATCACCGCAACGGTAACAATGAAAATAAGAGCGCCTAGACCTATAGCTATGAATTTCAACAGGCCCGGCAACAGCCCGATACTTTTCTTTTTTTTGCCGCTATCTGCCTCTTCCGCTCCTTCTTCAATATTAACGTCAGATTCGTCAGACATAGTAATATCCCCCTGCAATACTTTCCCGGCTTTTCGCCGGGCAGTTTTTTGTTACAAATGCGCTTCGTCAAGTATAATAATATCAACCCTGCGGTTGTACGCCCTGCCTTCCGGCGTGTCGTCGCTGCTTACCGGCATCGTGTCGGCAAAACTCGCAACCTGAAAACGGTTTTCCGCAATTCCCAAATCGGTCAAATAGTGCAGCACACTGATTGAACGCATGGCCGAAAGCTGCCAGTTCGACTCCCACGGCCCGGTTGGGTCCACAGGAGTCGAATCGGTGTGTCCTTCGATGCGGAATTTGCTTCCAGCAAGGTCGTTTGACGCGAGAAACTGACCCAGCCGTAACAGTATATCGCGAGTGGACTCGATATTTATCGCCGCGCTGGCGGGCGCGAAGAAAGCGTCTGAAGCAAGGCTGATGACGATGCCGCGCTCGTCCGATTTTATCGACATCTTCTTTGATTTTACTTCGGGCGCAAAGATGCTTGTGGCTTTTCTCAGAGCCGTACCGAGCGATTTGCCCCTGTCCATAGCCGGCAGCGAGTTGATGTTATTCCCCAGTTCGGCGTAACGTCCCAACGCAAGCGTGTTGCCGCCCGCGCTGGCTCCCATTCCGCGCGCTATGAAAGACGCCGCAATCTGACTCATAGCGGCAGGCGGAGACTCATCGGGGTTGAACATGATGGCAAAAAAGCACAGAACCAGCGTAACCATGTCGGAGTATGTCGTGAGCCATTCCTGACCGCTGGGTCCCTCCTGCGCCTTTTTTTCTTTCTTTTTTGCCAATTTACGTTGCTCCTTTCGCCTCGCGTCTGGACGCCGGCAAGGACGCGATATTCGCGCCCGCTAATCTTTCAATACTTCCGCTTCAATCGCTTTTCTGTCCGCGGGAGACAGGTAGGCTAACAGCTTCATGCCAAGGATACGTGGATTATCGCCCGCCTGTATAGAAAGAACGCCTTCGATAATCATCTCTTTGACCTGCGCTTCCTTGGCGTCGCTATTGCGAAGTTTATTGATGACTGGGGTGAGCAGCCAGTTTGCGATCATCGAGCCGTACAGCGTTGTTATAAGGGCGACAGCCATGTTCGGGCCTACGGAAGCCTTGTCTTCAAGGTTTTTCATCATGGCGATTAGGCCGATAACCGTTCCCAGCATACCGAAACCCGGAGCGAGTGCAGCCCACATATTGAGGCCGCCCGTGGTCGTGGCGTGTCTGTCCTGCATCTGGGTAACTTCGATTTCCAGCAAATTGCGGATGATGTTTGCGTCCGTGCCGTCTACTACGAGCCTCATCCCCTTCTTCATAAACTCATCGTCAAGGTCTTCCAGTTCTTCTTCCAGTGCGAGAAGTCCCTCGCGCCGTGCCTTGTCCGAAAAAGCCAACAGTTTGGCGACGATTCCCTTTTCGCCGAAACTGGGCACCTTAAAAGTCATGCCCATTATTTTGAATATACCTATCGCGC
>JAIRSQ010000177.1 GCA_031255395.1 Spirochaetaceae bacterium
CTGCTTCCCCTATCCGCCAATATACGGGAAATATTGTTTCCCAAAAAGCCTGCCGCACCTGTCAAAAGGTACATCGTATTATTCATCAAAAACTCCTTGAACTTTTCAAGATTGATAGCTGCCCCTCAAGGAACAGCAGTTCTAACGAACTATACTAAATATGCCCCATGAATGTTTTGAAATGTTAAGGAATTGTTAATAAAATGTTAAATTTGAAGAATTCAGGCGAATTTTGAGGCGGCGGTTCAAAACCGTTTGGGAAAAGCAAGGACGCGGCATCCGGCGGCATCTGATAGAAGGGAAACGAAACCGCTGCCCGGCCAAAATATATTGCGCGTCCTTGCTCTTTTACAATAGGAAAGGGGAGAAGTTTCCCTCTCGCTCCAGCCCGCTACGCGGTCTTCCGCTTCCTCCTCTACGGGGGCTGGTGGAGGCTTTGACTACTGTGTCAGTCACTCCTTCCATGCCAAATGCTTCACATTTGGAGCTGCCTCTCCCCTAAAACCCCGCTTTATCGTACCGTTTGTTCGCGGTGCCTACGGCACACGTTGGCGGGGGGGGGGGGGTATACGAATGAACAATGATGTCAATTGGGAGTCGCGAGTCGTACGTGCGAACCGCCGCCTCGCAATGACGGGGGCGCTTGCCGCAAGGCCGCATATACGAAATCGGCCTGGTCCGACACGGGAACGCGCAACGGCCTGCTGTTGCCTCTTGAATGTTCATGCTGTATAATTATAACGAATGAAAGCAACAGAATTTTATATTCGCGAAGTCGGGTTTTTTTGTCTCCGGGCGTTTCTGCTTCCGGTTTTGGCAGCCGCGTTGCTGAGTTGCGCGTCCTCGCGGCGGAACGTTCCCGTTCAGACTGAGGAACTCTTGATTATCGAAGCGGCGACGCCTCCCGCTCCGGAAGCGTTGATTGAAGTCGAATCGTACCCTACTGCACCCGCGATAAGCCGTAACGCAGTTTACGAAGAACTGCTTGATATTGTGTGGACGCTAAGAGAAGTTAAGGTAAACTACGGCAAAATGGAGCTTGATCGCGCCGCCATGGCGGTTAACGGCATGGGCGACGTATACACATTGCAGCTCACGGAGGAAGGGGTCAGCGGCAAAGCGGCGCCGAACAGGTACTTTACCACGTTTGAACTGCGCCATAACCATGATTTTCGCCTGCGTCCGATAATCGGCACCCTGCTTCCCGCCAACATAAATATCGGCGGATTGATGGAAAACGAATACTACTGGTATTTGCAGCGCGCCAGCCATTGGGAAATCGTAAACAACGAACTGGAACTCTACGCCTACCCCAGCCAAAACGAAGAGATCGTGTTGCGCTACAGGCGGCAGTAAGCGCAAAAGGCAAGCGGCAAACGAGCGGAATTCAAGATAAAAGCGAGGCCGTATCTAGAGCGTTTACTCTGAACTACAGCACTCGCTCGTACCTTAAGGAATATCCATGTCCCGAAAGCGCGCGCGAATTAAAAAATCCGGCGCGGAGTATCGCCGTTCTATTCGGTGACGATCATACAGGTAGCTATACGCTTAAAGATACGCTTCTTCCTTACGTAACGGAAAATCACAAAACAGGGACTCTTTATCTTGCGCAAATCCCGTTGACAATGATATACTGGAAACATCATACAGAAAGGCATAGAAATTGTTTGGAAAACGTTATCGTGAGTATAAATTGACAAAACAATTACGCAATATCGCGTACCGCGGAGGCGATCGTAATGTATAACGGCAACCTTCACGCCAAGACAAGGAAATCTTGGCTTAAAAAAAACTATAATCAGGGACGCCTATTATGAAAGAATTGACGGAAAAACAGCGGCTTGTGTTGAATTTTATCGCTCGCTTCATCAACGAGCACAGTTATCCGCCAACATTCCGGCAGATAGCCGAATATTTTGAAATCACTGTAAAGGCCGCCTATGACCATGTGCTGGCGCTCAAGCGGAAGCAAAAACTCAAGGTGGGCGACAAAAGTTCCCGTACCATCGAGATCATCAACTGCGAATTTGACGATGGCTTTATAGACATACCGATACTTGGCGAAGTCGCCGCCGGGCCGCGTATTCTTTCCGAAGAAAACTACATGGGCAATATCCGCGTGCACCGGTCGATGTTAAAAAAACAGAAACGCCACTTCTCGCTGATAGTGCGCGGCGATTCGATGAAGGACGCCGGCGTCATGGACGGCGACACGGTGATAATAGAAAAAACAGAAACCGCAAAAAACGGCGATATTATCGTGGCAATGATTGATGACGGCTATACGCTAAAAAGATTTTTCAAGCGCAACAAACACATCAAGCTTAAATCCGAAAATCCCGCGTATTTTCCGATATACTGTAACGAGGTCCAAATTGTCGGGCGTCTTGCCTGCGTCATACGCTCATATTGACGCGTTACGGAAAACTGCGTTATGAATAACGGCATTATCGCTAACGGTGAAAATTTCTTGTTTTTGGGGCCCGAATTGGGCGAAAAACAGGATGCCGTCAACAGAATACGCGTCGAAATGACGGCAAAGCACGGCTCGCCGCCGGAAGAAACTTCTTTTTATGCCGGGGATACCCCTGCCGCCGATATTATATCGTTTTTGTTAAACGCTTCTTTGTTTTCAAGCGCCCGTTTAATACTTGTCAAAAACGCGGAATTGTTAAAGAAAAAGGAAGACGCCGCAAGTTTTGCTGCGTACCTTAAAGCCCCTGCCCGTGACGCAACGCTGATTTTAATATCGGACGCCGTTAGCATTGACAAGACAATAGAAAATGCCGTTCCGAAAAGCGCCAAGCATATATTTTGGGAAATGTTTGAAAACAAAAAGCCCGAATGGGTGCGCTCGTATTTTAGAAGGGAAGGTTTTTCGGTTGACGAAGACGCCGTGAACGCGATTTTAGAACTGGTGGAAAACAATACAGGCGCTCTCAGACAGGAATGTTCGCGGCTCGCGCTGTTTGCGGGCGGCAAAAACGGCGGAAAATCCGCGATCACGGCGGCAGAGGTTGAGAAATGGCTTTCACACACGCGCTGTGAATCCGCCTTTACGCTCTTTTCCGCGCTAGCCTGCGGCAACCTGTCGAAAAGCGTCGAGATACTGAACGCTCTGCTTGCGGCCCAAGAAACGTCCGTCTCTATAATCGCCGGACTAACATGGTGTTTCAGGCGGTTTCGCGATTATTGCGAACTTGCGGCGCGCGGAGAGACTTCCGATTTTGAATTAAAAAAGATCGGAATTGCCACGGCAAAGGGCAGGCGCGATTATGCAGACGCGGAGCGCACTTTCGGTCTGAACGCCGCCGATGTTTTTCTGGATATATCCGCCGAATACGATCTTGCAGCGCGCGAGGGCGGCGCGGCGGTCGAGAGCATTCTGTTGCATATTTACCTGTACAAACTATGGAGTCTAAGGAAGCGTCCGCCCGCGCGATCCTTAAAAACAGCGATCCGCGCCTGATGAAAAATGCGCGGACGCAAAGGAGCTTTCGTTGAAAAATTTTGAAGAACGTCTTGAACATCTTGAAAAGCTTGGCGAAAAGGTTCGCAAAAGCGACATACCGCTTAACGAAGCGCTTGCGGCGTTTGAAGAGGGCGTAAAACTTGCCCGCTCTCTGGAAAAAGACCTTGAAAAGATCGAAAGCCGCATAGAAATTCTTGTAAACGGCGATACGGCTGACAGCGCCGAAAAGCCGGAACTTGAACTGTTCAGCGGAGTTTAGCCGCGGACGTATACGGCCTCGTCTCGGGGGCGGCGTAACAGTCCGCTTTAAGCGCAACTGTCTTGCCTAAGGCGGGCTACTCCGTTATGAAAGAATCAGGGCGTTCAAAAAGCTGGTCAAGCTGCCATTTCATCAATAAATAGACATACCGCGAGCCTGAGACAGCCGCGCTGTATTTGTCCGAAAACATTGGCCCTATAGTCACTGTTCGTCTTGTCCCGTCGCCCAGTTCAAGCATGAGCCTGCCGCTCGGGGTCGCGGTACCGGAAAACTCAGGATCGTTAGCGTTCATGGCGGACGTAAAATCGTAGGCACGGCTGCCGACAACGCGCCGGATGTACGCTTCCGCTGTCCGAGTATCCGCCGCCTCGCCTGAATCCTCCAACAGCCAGCCGCCGTCGTTTCTGGACAGCGTGTAACTTTCAGTCGGAGTGCCGGTTGTTTCGGACGGAGGCCAGGCCGTAACGCGCTGCACGGCGCTCGCAACGAGGCCGTTCAGATCGTCGCCGGAAAACAGGCGCAGGTCCAGCCAGCTTAGCCTGCCTGACAGGAACGGCGAAAACACGTCGTTGCCTGCGCGTATATCGCGACTGCTGTCCGGCCTTATATAGACATTTCTGCTTGTCGCGTCCGGCGCGCCTACAAGGAGATCGAGCAGGACGCCGCCTCCCTCACCGCGTATTAATATGCGCCGCGCCGCCTCTTCGGTAAGCCGCAATCTTTCCCGCGCCGCGTCTGACCTTGAGCGTACAGGGTAAGAGCCGCGGCTTGCCAGCGTGTCAAGCATATCGGCAACCCTGTCCTGAAGCGCCGG
>JAIRSQ010000079.1 GCA_031255395.1 Spirochaetaceae bacterium
CCGGTTATTGCGGAAAGGGAATGTGCTGATAGACGGCAGACGGGCGGACAGGTCAAGCCGTGTCGGTAGCGGGCAAATCATTGAGGTACGGAACGCCGCCGTCCGGCGGACGGCGGCCCTTCTGAAAGTCGCGCCGGAGACGGTCGGGCGACTCTCGGTGTTGTACGAAGGACATGGCATACTGGGTGTCAACAAGCCTGCCGGACTTGCGTCTCAGGAGGAACTTGGCGCGTTGGCGCGCGCTTATCTTGACGGGAGGGTAGAACCTTCCCTGTCATTCAGGCCCGGGCCGTTGCACCGGCTTGACAGGGCGGCGAGCGGCGTAATGGTTTTTGGAAGCGCGCTCGCCGGAGCGCGGCTTTTCAGCGCGCTGATGCGGGACGGGCTTTTGCGAAAGACATACCTTGCGCTGGTCGAGGGTGTCTTGGACGACGAGCGCGTTTGGGACGACTGCCTCACATACGACAGCCGCTCACGGAGGGCAACAGTCGCAGGCGCGGATGGCGTAGGCACGACTAACGGCAAATCTCCGGGAAGCGGGACGGCGGCAAAGCGAGCTCAAACAAGAGTTTTTCCGGTTGAGGCGAGCGGCGGCGTTACCCTAGTCCGCGCCAAAATATCTACGGGAAGAACTCATCAGATACGGGCACAGGCCGCCGCGCACGGATTTCCGCTATACGGCGACCAAAAGTACGGCGGCAAGAACCGTCCGCCCTTCTTTTTACACGCCCTTAGCATCGGGTTCCCGAAAGACTGCCCGTTTCCGGCCTCGATAACAGCCCCCGTCCCGCCCGCCTTTCTGAAAAAACTTGCAGAACTGGGCTTTCATGTACAAGGCAACGCTGAAAGCGCTCCTTTAGGAATAAACGCGGGCTATTGCGAGGACTGACGATGGCACATCGGCGCGCGACGGGTATAAACCTGCCGGCACCCTTGACTGCGGCAGGCAACAAATGAATACTTTAAAGACAGCGGAGGGTAGGCCAGTGGTTAAGCCGCCAGTTTTGGGAACTGGACAGCGGGGGTTCAAATCCCCCCCTTCCGAATGGCGGCGACGGCCTTTTTTAGCTTTGCTGACGGCGTAACCGAAGGATCGCGTTTTCGCGCCCGCTCGAAAACCGTTGCCGCCGCCGCGGTTTCCCCCATATTTGCAAGGGTTTCCGCCTGCGATTTAAGCCAGCGGCCCTCGTCGCGGGCGGAAAATCCGATGTCAATCAACTCCCCCATGCATTCAACCCACAACTCGTCGTCAACGGCGGAACGCAGCCGCAGCCGCACAAGCTCTTTCAGGAAAATTTCCAGATCCTCCGCAAAATGGCGAAAGTACGGTTTGGCGCGCTCCTCGCGGAGGAGGGCGACAAGCAAGCGAAACGCCTCGTAATAAAAGCCGCGTTTTTCAAGCTCTTCCGCCAGAACAAACGAACAGTCCATCCAGTCCTCGCGTTCCATGTACTTTTCAAGCGGAAAGTCCGTTCCGCCCAAAGTCTGCCATATCTTGACGGCGGCGTCTTCCTCAAAGTGAAACAGTTCAAAGATGATGAGTTCGGCCTGCGCCCTCTCGCGACTCTTAGAATCAGGGTCTGCTGCCCGTTCGTAAAGATAATCGCGATAATTGAACCCGCCCCGTTTCGTCCCGCCCCGAAAGGCGCGATCGTAGTCCAAGCGGCGTTCGCGGTTTGAAAGTGTCTCGTAAGCGGCGAGCAGCTTTTGCATACGCTCGCGCGCGCCCTCGCCCGCAATATCCGGGTGGAGCCGCTTTGCCTTTTCACGGAACGCCCGCTTTATTTCGGACAGCGACGCCCCCTCGTCAACGCCAAGTATTCTGTATTGGTTATCCATCCGGTTTTCTCGCGCTTGTCATTTGTCCCTTACCGGCGCTTTGAGCGTCTTCATCAAACATCTTGAAACGTGTAACGGGATCTTCATGGGAATAAAAGTCTCCGTACAGTTTGGACGCCGGTTTGGAGACGCTTCTAACTGCGACAGCGCTGGACTCATAACCGGCGGTATTTAAGATCGGTTTCATGGTCTTTCATCACGAGGACGGAACAGTCTGCCCGTAAAATTATTTCGTGATGAATGCTCGACAGCCTGCTATCGCCCTTTTTCCAGCCGCCCAGGATGATTAAATCCGCGTTCCGCTCGGCTGCGGCGTTTGAAATTTCCGCAAAGATGGAACCGCAACGCAGTTCCGTCTCGATTTTAAGTCCTTTTGCCGCAGCGAGTTCTTTGACAAACGCCAAATTCCTGCCGCCGTTTTCTTTTATGCAGCGTTCATAGTCGGCCGCCTCGTCTTCGACAAAGATTTTTTCCGCAAAAAGCCGGTTAATCGTATCCGTATCGATAACATTCACGGCGCAAAGACGGCATTTGTTCTGTTTTGCCATAATGATGGCATACTTTGCCGCCAGAAGCGAAGCGGCTGAGCCTGAAACTGCCACAATTATGTTTGAAACAAGCGTCTTTGCCATAATTTTCGGCTATCGGAAACCGGCTTGAACGCGCCAAAACCGCAACCGTCAGGCAAATAATACAACGAGGCGGCTTAAATATCAAGCGCGCGCGTTATCCGTCTCATTGCTCATTCACCTACAGGCTTGCTCCCCCGGACGCTCCAGCAACGCCGCCAGCTTGATAAAACGCGGGGCTTCGCATATACTGCCAAACAGGCGGTATATGCGAAGAAAGGGGCGGGTATAGGGCGTTATGTGCAATAAAAACCCGAAATTTTCCGGAAAATGGGGGCGGCGGCATCTGTGCCGCCAAAAAATATAAATTTTTTTCGAAAAACAGTTGACAAGTATTTTATGGCATGGTAGTCTATAATCAGATTCTGTTATCTAAATCAAGGAGAAAGAAATGACTAGGAATATATTCTATAATTGTTATGCTGATTATGCTTGGTATTACCTGTTCAGGTGTTGTTTGGACAATCATATACTACGCTTGCGAATGATGGTACTGTGAGAGAATATACGTCTATTACGTTAGAACAATTTAATAGAATTCGTACTGCAAATGAACAAAGTGCCGTAAGCGTGTTGGTTACTTTTGTGGATGCGTACAGATTGCTCACAATAAAGTTATTAAAGGTTCCAGACCAAGATTTTCTGGCGAAAGTTACTGGATTATAAAACAGACCCCGGCAATTCCCGGTGAAACGGTTTTGGATTAGGTATCGAAATGGTAATCAATGTTTTATTAATATACAATTCTGTGATAGAATATTTAGCAATACTATTTCGTTAGCATATAATCGTTCTGAATATATTAGACTATATAATCTCTATACCAACATGGTAAAAAATGCAAAATAGCATTTTATGCGATAGATAGGAGGCAATAAATGAATCTTGATGATCTTGCAAATTGGATTGGCATGGCAAATAGAGCTTGTACACTTCTTGGTTATCTGCCAAAGGCTGTTGATAAAATACAGGATTTCGTCACAAAGAATGGATTTGAAATTAAAACGAACGCTGAGGAAATTAACCGCTTGAATGAGTATCTAAAAAGTAACAAGAAAAGTAAAGATGAAATGAAGCGTTGCAAGGCAATACTTAAAAGGTATAATTTTCCTAAAAATGTTGGTATAATATGCAAATCAGATGAAGACATTTGCTTTACACCAAACAAGGCGATTGTGGACAAAACGCTGAATAATCTGAATCTTAAGTCCGATGATGGACGCTCTAAACTTGCCATTGGAGGTGTTTTTTTTTGCACTTACTGACCCGGCAATGAATATATTGACATAAGATTGGAATTGCGGTATAACTCGGGAATGAAAAAGCAAGACGGAAGGAAGCTGGGCAAAACGGCTCTGGAAGAAAGAAGAAGAATCATTATCCGCATGAAAGAAAACGGAAGCGGCCCGTCAGAAATCGCGGCGGCCGCCGGGTGTTCGCGGCAGTCCGTATATCCGCTGTGGAACAAATGGAAAAAGAGTAAAAGCAAGTTTAAGGAACAAAAGATAATCGCCGTAAAAAATGCGGCAAGCCTTTAGGACACGGGCGTACCCTTGCGGAAACACAGGAAAAGCGGCTGCAAAAGGAAATAACCGATAAATACCCCGATCAGCTGAAACTGGATTTCGCCCTGCGGACACGGGAAGCGGTTAAATTGCTGATACGGCAAAAATACGGAATCGATATGCCGGTACGGACAGCGGGGGAATATTTAAAGCGCCGGGGGTATACGCCGCAAAAGCCGGTACGGTACGCCTATGAGCGGGATCCCGTAAA
>JAIRSQ010000178.1 GCA_031255395.1 Spirochaetaceae bacterium
CTCGCGCCCAAATCCGTGGCAATGCCAACATGAATCGGGTTCGAAGGCATACGGAATTTTTGCCCCCTGAAATCGTCAACCGTTGTCAGCTTCTTGTTGCTCGTAAAAGTGCGCGCGCTATTCGGGCCGACGGAAAGCATCCGCGTCTCAGGAAAAGCCCTGTCGAAATCCTTGATAAAATCGTCCGCGAACGACCCTGTCCACACCCTCTTCGCGTGGCCAAGATTCTGGTACAGGAACGGCCAGTCGGAAATAAGCATGGGTTTATACTCGGTATTCATAACCGACCCGATGACAGCGACCTCGATAGAACCGTTCCGCACGCCGTCCCAAAGCGCCTGCTCGTTCCCCAACACGCCCGAGTGGTACACTTCGACCGTAATCGCGCCATTGGTCTTTTCCTCAATCTGAGGTTTAAAAACCCGGTCAATCGCCTGCGCGATAGGGTGCGTTGCGCTCCACGTGTCGCCAACCTTCAACGTGACCTTAGTCTGCTGCTGGCTTGGCGCAGCCGGTAAAACCGCCACGGCGACGCTCGCCGCAACAACGAAACACAGAAATTTTCCTGCTTTCATACAATCCTCCTTGGAGTTCGTCTCCAACACATTTTGATACAAATCATTATATAACAAGTCCGCCGAAGTTGTCAACCATGAAAAAGTAGGGGATTAAGACTTGCGATTGGGCGGTTGCGAGTCGGCTTTGGGAGCGTAAAGCAATGAGCAATGAGCAATGAAGAATGAGCAGTGGGGAATGAGCTTTCCAAGGGGGCTGGCGTGGCATCCGGGGGGGCGTCATTGCGAGCCGTAGGCGAAGCAACCCGGCACGGGGGATTTTCTGAAATATGGATTGCTTCGCCCTTACGGCCTCGCAATGACCGGACGGTGGCGCTAGATGGGTTCGCTTGCGCTGCCTACGAGACGGCCTGTTTTCACGTCAAGCGCCTTGACTCTGAGTCGGCGAAGTTCGCCCGGCCCGTCAAGCCTGCCGCTTAGGACAAAATCGGCGCCAAGCAACTGGCCTATGAACCAAAGGATATAATCGTTCTGATACGATGGTGTGCCGATGCCGCTGGTGGCCCGGAACGCGTCGACCGTGCGGCGGTCTATCACTTCAAAACGCTTGGGCGACTGCACGGTAAGATATGTAAGTTCCTCAAGTACGTAGTCTGCCTGGCTCTCGTTATCCGAATCGACATTTATAACGGCTATTTTAGACTTCCTTTTTATGTTTCGCGTGGCGTTTTCGAACGAACTTCGGACGGACGTCTCAATGTTAATGCCGACGTTTTCCACAGCGGACATCGTTGGCGCTCCCACCTGTATGCCTTCTTGCCCTACAACGACAATCGACTCGTCCGTGACCGTAAACATTATACGGCTGTTGTTAGCGTTAAACTGGGCTACTTCCGTGCTTCTTGCTTGATAATCCTCGAATGCGGCGCGTATCGTATGCGGGCCGTTACGGATTTTGAACGTCGCGGTTTCGCCCACTTTGAGCGTTCCCGCGACTTTGGCGTCAATATATATACGCAGACGGATCAGACTGTTGTTATCCACTCGCTGCACGACAACTTCGGACACGCGGCCGCTTCTGTTGCCCCCGGCTTCGGCGGTTACCGCCGGCACTGCGAACAAGATAGCGAACGCCGCCGCAAGACTATAAAAATACAAGTTTAACCGTCTCATATATCATTCCCCTCGACAATGAACATACCGCGTGGATAGTCCTTTTCCGGTTATTGATTTTCGGGTATTCTACTGTTGTAAAACTACTCCGCTATGGTTAAATTTCGGCATTTTGCCTGAAAAAATATAGTATTTTATGGGGAAGCCATTGAGAATAAGGCCTTTTTCAGTTATTTACGAGGATGATGACATGATAGCCGTGAACAAGGCTTCGGGTATTCCGTCCGTAACCGACCGCTGGGACAGCTCAAAGCGCGGCCTTAACGCGCTGCTTGCGGAAGTTTTAAGGAAGCGGATTTTTATAGTTCACAGGATAGACGCGGACACGTCCGGCGCGGTCGTTTTCGCTAAAAACCCCGCCGCGCACCGCCGATTGTCCATGGCCTTTGAATCGCGGTCGGCGGGGAAACTCTATACAGCCGTAGTTCTGGGAAAGCCTGAATGGACGGAAACAAGCTGCGCCGCCCCTCTCGTTCCGAACGGTGACAAACGCCATAGAACCATCATCGACAAGTACCGCGGCAAGAAGTCGCTGACTCGTTTTAGACTGCTGCATTCAGCCGCCGGACTGTCCGTAGTCGCCGCCGCGCCGGAAAGCGGCAGAACCCACCAAATACGGGTTCACCTTGCCAGCATGGGACATCCGATTGTATGCGACACGCTGTACGGCAGAGGCGCCCCGCTGTTCCTTTCATCCTTTAAAAGAACATGGCGCGGCGACCGTCACGACGAACGCCCGCTGATAGGACGCCTCGCTCTGCACGCCCAAAAATTGAAAATACCCGCCCGCGGCGGCGGAGAGCTATGTTTCGAGGCGCCGTACCCCAAGGATATGGCGGCGGTGATCGGCCAAATAGAAAAACTGTCCCGCAGGTTTTAAGAAATGATGGGCCTCTCCGCCGCAAGCGGCGGGGTATTAAACCCCACTGTGAATAAAGATTTTCAAATTTTTTGCCGACAATTAGCATGATGACCGCGGTAAAAAGAATTTTAGCCACTTTCACTGTCATGGCCGGGGCCGTGATGTTTTTGCCATCGTTCGATAAATCAGAAAAAGCGACGGATGGCCAATTCGCGATTCCGGCGGAAAAAAATTTCGGACAGCCGGAAGTTATCGCAGAGGCCGCGGAACAAGAAAAAACTGACGAGGCCGAAACCGCCGTTGCCGTCCGGCCGCCGGACAACAGGTCAATACTGCTGGACAACGACATTCTCGCGTTTTACGGGCATCCTGTCGCAAAAAAAATGGGTATACTTGGACGGTATCCAAGGGACGAACTTTTTGAAAAACTTTCCGCCCTTGCCGACGAGTACCGCTCCGAAAGCGGCGGGCGGGATATCGTTAAGGCGTTTTACATTATATATGGCACTGTGCAGCCTGAAGGCAACATACTGACTATGAGCCAGATTGACGAACCGTTGCTGGAGGAATGGATAGAGTACGCGAAAGAACGCGGAGTCCTTGTATTCCTTGACCATCAGATAGGCAAATACGATCCGGTGGAATCGCTTGCGACTATGTTCCCGTATCTCAAATATCCCAACGTCCACCTTGCGCTCGACCCCGAATGGCGCACGACAAAACCTATGCGGGAATTCGGCAGCGTCAGCGCGGAAGAAATAAACCGGGCACAGGAAGCGATGGAAAAATACATGACAGAAAACAACATCGAAGGCGAGCGTATGCTGGTAATCCATCAGTTTAGAGAGGTTATGATACGGAATCGCGCCAATGTCAAAGCCGATTTTGAGAGCGTCCGCCTTGTGCACTGCATGGACGGGGTCGGAACCCCGAAAGAAAAACTGGAAACGTACAAATTCAACGCGTTGGCAAAAAATATGCCGGTAAAAGCGTTTAAACTGTTTTACGATTTCAAACTTCCGGGCGTGCTGGTCGATACGCCTCTCTTAACCCCAAAAGAAGTGTACGCTCTCGAACCGCGCCCAACCGTCATCATGTACCAGTAACAGGATGACGCTCAGCGCGCCGGAAGGCGCAATATTCCGCGATAACGCAGTTTTGGCAACGCGGGCCTACGGGACGGCAGACTTGCTGTCCGTACAGAACGAGCAACGCGTTGATACGCTTCCAAAATTTCAGCGGCAGGACGCGGCGCAGTATCTCTTCGGTTTCGTCAGGTTTTTTCGATTTTAGCCAGCCCGCCCTGTTGCAGACGCGGTGCACGTGGGTGTCTACGCAGATGCCGTCCATATCAAAAGCTTCGATTAGCACAAGGTTAGCCGTCTTTCTGCCAACGCCGGGCAATGCAAGCAGACTGTCCATGTCGGCTGGGATTTTGCCGTCATATTCTTCGAGGATGATACGCGCTATTTTTTGCAGATTCGCTATCTTGGTGCGGTAAAAACCGGCGGGAAACGCAAGCCTCTCCGCCTCCTCCGTACTCAGTTTTAAGAACGAGGCGGGGTCAGGAGCCCTTTCTAGCAAGGCTCCGCTTGCCGCCAGAGTTACCTTGTCTTTTGTACGCAGGCTCATAACGGTCGAAAGCAACACGGCCCATGCGTCGCTGCCGTAGCGTTCGGCTATCGTGCTTACCGAGGGCGCGCCGTCAGCGTTTTTAGGCAAGCCGTCCCGCCACGTCTCCAGCCCGCTTACGATCGCGTCCCAGTCGACGACGGAATTCATTTTACGCGTCCTTTTCCAACAGGCAAGCGGCAAAGGCTTCGACCGCCTTGCCGTTCCCTATATCGCCAAGACCTTCTCCGCTCTTGCCCTTTACAAAGACCGCCTCGCTAGGAATACCGAGCGCGCCCGCCAATGACAGGCGTATAGCGTTCCGGTACGGCAGCACGGCGGGGCTTTCACAGCTTACAACGCAGTCTATGTTGACGATGCGCCATGCTTCCCGCGTTAACGCCTGAACGCAAATTTTAAGGAATTCCAGCGAATCGCCGTCTTTCCACGCGGGGTCGCCGGCAGGAAAAAACTCGCCAATATCGCCCAAGCCCGCCGCTCCGAGCAACGCGTCGATAACGGCGTGGCAAAGCGCGTCGCCGTCCGAATGCCCGTCCTCGCCGAAAGCGGCTTCCAACTGGACGCCGCCCAGCAGGAAGCACCTGCCCGGCACGAGCCTATGCAGATCGCGCCCAAGTCCCACGCGGTAAATCATCTTTTTATTATACAGCCTTGCATGGCAAACATACAGCCCGCCCCGCCTTAAAGAGCGGGAGGTTTAATGTTCCCGAAACGGCAATGACGGGATTTTGGGAACAACTTGGAATTGCGGCCCGGTTAGCCCGTCATCGGCCGTATCTTCAAATTCCATGCCGAAAACTTTCAGAGCCTCCGTAAAACAGTCCGGCAACGGGGCGCGGACATCCAAAACGCGCCCGTTTGGCAATGGCAGAGCGAGACGGAACGCGTGCAGCATCAGGCGTTTTATTCCGGCCTCCCGGCGAAGCCGTCTGTTAAGCGCAAAATCGCCGTACTTTCTGTCGCCGAGTACCGGCAGGCCGTTTTGGGCAAGGTGGCGGCGTATCTGATGCGTCCTGCCGGTGCCAAGTTCAAGCCGGTACAGCGCGAAACCTCCGTTTTCCGCAAGCCGCCTGTAACGCGTGCGCGCCTCTTTTGTAACGCCCTTTCGAGTAAGGCTTTCGTCTATCGTTCCGGTATCGCCGGTTACGGCGCCATAACCGGCGCGGCAGATTGCCAGATACTGTTTGAGAGCCGTGCCGTCCGCCATAGCCCGTGAAAAACGGGCGGCGGCGGCGCGGCTCTTCGCCGTCAGCGCCGCGCCGGAGGTGTCTTTGTCGAGCCTGTGCGTCAAAAGCGGCCTTGGACTGTACATTTCCTTCAGAATATCGTCAAGATTCGTATGCGCGCCGCTGCCGCCCTGTACGGGCAAGCCCTCCGGTTTGTTTACGACCAGGCACTCGTCATCCTCGTATAAAACTTCGATTTTTTTAATCAAAAAAGCGCTCCCATGAAAAGCCCGCTTTCCCGCTTCCGGCGTGCCCTAAGCCGGTTTCTTTTACAGGAAATTTGAAAGCGGCGTTTCCGCCCGGCAGGAAACGTTTGGAAAGGGAAAATCGGGAGCGACGGGACTCGAACCCGCGGTCTCCGGCGTGACAGGCCAGCGCGATAAACCAGCTTCGCTACGCCCCCGTTTATTTACAAATTATCAGAGCAAAAAAATAATGTCAATAGCCCGGCTCCAGCCTGTCGCGTCCTGTTTGCCTTGACACTTTTTCACATAAAACCAACGATATAGAAAGATACTGCTGGAACGCGCGAGTTCTGCTCGGCCAAAAAGAGCGCAAGGAGGCGGCAAAAAATGGAAACGCGGGAAAATCCGCTTATAGGCGTTATAGGGGGAGTCGGCCCCTATGCCGGACTCGATTTTTTCAGGAATATCCTTGACAACACCGTCTCGTTGCGGGATCAGGATCATGTCAGCGCGATTTTGGTATCGTGCCCAGCCATTGTGCCGGACAGGACAGGCTACCTTCTGGGACAGGAAACGGAGAATCCGGCTTTCGGAATGTTTGAGTGCGCGAAACGGCTTTACGGAGCTGGGGCAAGATACGTGAGTGTCGCCTGCAATACCGCCCATTCAAAGCGCATTTTTACTCCGTTCGCGGATATGGCGGGGGAGCGGCTTCCCGGCCTCGAGATAGTGAACATGCTTGAAACCTGCGTTCTTCACGTCAAACTGAATATGCCGGATGTCAGGCGAATCGGTTATTTGGCGTCCCAGGGCACTTACGCGAGCGGGGTGTACTATGAGTATTTTAGGGCCGATGACGGCTTTGCTCTGATGGAGCCGGACGAGCGCGGGCGGGAACGGGTACACGAAGCGATTTATTCAAAAGAATTCGGAATAAAGGCGCACTCCAGTCCGGTAAACGCCAAGGCCCGGAACATCCTGCTTTACGAGGCCTTTAAGCTGGAAGACCGCGGAGCGGAAGCGGTCATCCTTGGATGCACCGAGATACCCCTTGCCGTAAATGCCGGCGATTTTCTGTCGCCCGTTATCGACCCGGGAAGGCTCGCCGCCCGCAGGCTGATCAGCCTAGCTGCCCCCGAAAAACTTCTTACGAGTTAAAACGCGGCGCGGCAGCGCCAAAGGCGCCGTTTGCTTTATTGCAGGCTCTTTGTTACGCCGCCCTCCCCCGTGAGCGAGAGAGCGTTCACTCGCGGCAGGCTTCAAGTTCCCTTAAACGCCATTCTTCGAGCTTAACGCTGAGCGTTTTTTCCTGCGCTGGTATTACAAGGCCTTTTGGGCCGTTTTTGGCGCGCCGGAGATGTTTTACCTGAGTATAAAAGATTTCGCCGCTCCCTGAATTTCGGCCTTTCGAGTAAAACAGCGCGAGATTCGCCGCGTCAAGAAGCGCAGGCAGCGGCACCGTCTTGCCTGAACGCCGTTTTACAAATATGTAAGCGCCCGCAAAGTCGCGCGCGTGGAGCCACAGGTCGTTGCCGTTGACGTGGCGGCGCAGCAGTTCGTCGTTTTCTTTGGCGGTCCGGCCGGCGATCATAAGCCAGTCGCCGCGCCGGAACAACAGTCCAGAACGCTTCCGTTCCCTGTCCGTCGCCGCGCCGGCGCGCGGCGACGCTTCCCGCTCAGCCTCGTCAATCCGCTTTTTCAGGCGGAACGGGTTTTGCTCGCTTAAAAGCCGTTCCAAAATATCTTTTTGACGGACAATTTCGGCTTCCGTCCCGGCAATGGCGGCGCGCACGCCGTCAAGCCCGCTTTTTGCCTTTCTGTACCGGCCATAATACGCGGCGGCGTTTTCCGCTGCGCCCTTTTCGGGATCGACGCTTATCCGTATCGGGCCGCCGCCCGAATAGAAATCATCCGCCTCTATCCAGGCCGCTCCGTCCACGCCTGAACGTTCAGGCTTGAACAGGCTAATATTCGCCATGATTATGTCGCCGTACTCTTTGAGCCGTTCCGCGTCAGAGCAGGCCGCCTCTTTTTCGCACAGACGGGACAGAGCCGCCTCCAGGCGCATTATGCCGCCTTCAAAACGGCGGACGGCCTCGGCGCGCAGCGCTTCAAGCGACAGAACGCCGCCCTGCTCCGCGTACCATCGGTCGATCTTTTCGTTAAAGCTCCCCTCGCCCTCAAGTTCTCGGACGCCGTACGGCGCGTTTGTCCGTCCGGCAGACCGCTCCGGGCGGTAGTATCCGCCGCCCTTTTCGCCGCGTTTTGGCAGACGGCGCATCGCGTCGATTATCCTGCCGTCCGGCTCGCAAAGCATAACGTTGGCGGCGTTGGACCACAGGCGGAAATACAGCAGGAAGCGGCGCTCGCCGCGCCGTATCGTACAGCGTACGATACGGTCGCAGCCAAGCTGTACCGCCTCTTCTATCCGTCCGTTCAATATGCGGGACTTTAGCAGTTCGCAGAAACGTAGCGGCTTGTCGTTTGGCGGAATGTCGCGAAAGGTTTCGTGCAAGCGGCATACGCCGCCCCGTATCACGACGAGCAGGGAGCGCGCCCTGCCTCGGCAATAAAGCCGAAACGCCAGCGTGTCGAAGCCGCTCTGGATTATCTTCTGGATTTGGCTGCCTGCTAAATCCAGTTCCGACAGGATAAGGTCTATCTCTTTCCAGTTTAGCGACATGGCCGGAGTGCCTTAATCTTCGGGGTAGTCTTTGCCGAAGAAAATCCGGTACTGCGTTATAGCCTGGCGGCGAAGCATATCCGCTCCGTTCTGTACGCGACAGCCCGCTTCGGCGGCGCGTTTTAACAGCGCGGTGCGCTCCGGTTTGTAGATTATGTCCATAACTGTCTCTTTGCCGGTGAACCTGTAGCCGCGCAACGGATCGTCCGCCGTGTCCGGCTCCATACCAACCGATGTCGTCTGTACGATTATATCCGAAAATTTTTTCATCTTGCGAAATCCGTCCGCGTCAAGGCAGCCGTGTTCGAAACGGTACGGGCTTGCGAGTTGTTGCGCCCGCGCCCTGTTCCTGTTCAGAATCAGTGCCCTGCCTTTCCGTTTATATACCTCGAAAGCCACCGCCCGCGCCGCGCCCCCAGCGCCGACAATCGTAAACCGCCCGCCCTTAAAATCCTTTTTCCCGATAAAGTCCAGCAGCGAGGAGGAGAAGCCCCCGGCATCGGTGTTATAGCCGCTCCAGCCGTCCTCGATCCGGACTATCGTGTTGCAGGCGCCGGCTGCCTCAGCCTCGTACGACTTTGCCGCGAGATAGGGCAGCACAGACTCTTTGTGCGGAACGGTAACTGACGCGCCGCGCAACCCTATCTCGTCCGCAAGCCTAAAAAACGGCGCGACGGATCGCGACGGAAACGGAATGTACATAGCGTCCTTGTTCTCGCGTTCGAAGACCTTGTTAAAAAAGATCGGACTGGAGGTGGCTTTCAGCGGATAGCCCAGGATCCCATATATTTCCGCGTCCTGCGTGACGGAACGGAACCGGTAAAGTCCGTCAAGTTCTATCGGGTCGATCTGCCCGGGAGCGGCAGGCGGGAAGTCAGCCTCTCCCTTTACCGAGGTATAGCAAAGGTGGGAGCCGAGTTTTTTAGCCAAGACGCGCGTGCAAAGGGCGTCATCCCCCATGCCGATTATGATTTTTTCTTTATTTTCAAGAATGCGCGCGATTTGAAACAGCCGGGCGACATCATCAAGACTGTCTGCCCTGACAGCCGCCTTGACGATTTCGTCCCCGACGCGATACATCGACTTCATGCGGCCCAGCAAATCGCTGTCCGGCCCGGCCATGCTATGAAACGAGCGGATTATTCTGGTGCCGAAGGCGCGGGCGGCTTCCTCAAGCGCGGGCAGTTCCATGTCTTCTTCCAAATCAATATAAGCGAAATTATGGCGAGCGTCCGTTTCGGCAAAGGCCAGCGCCATAGAAAAAAGGACTATGCGGGCATTTTCGCCGAAATCAAATTGTCCGCCGTCCTGTTTGCGGCGTATGGACAAAACGACGGGAAGTCCGGCAAGCTCTGGAAAACGCCGTATCGAAAAACGCTCCTCGTTAGAAAGACAGTCCGCGCGCAGTTCCGCTACATCTATATAGGGTCTGTACTTATTGAGTATTTCCAAATCGCGTTCAAGCGTTTTTCCGGTCAAACAAAGGCATATTTTTGCCATTTAATAATCCATCCTGTATAAATAGATAGCGGACACCTTGCCGTTTTCGATATTAAAACGCCATTCCAACGGCCAGCTAGTATTCGGCAGCCTGCCCAAAATGTATTTTTCGTTGTCCCGCGCGGCGCCGCCCAGTGCCAGCAGCACCGCGGCGCGCGGGTCGCCCTTGCTTATGCCCGCCCCCGCGTCAAGACAGAGCTGCCAGACCCTGTTCCTGTAGATGTAGAAATCCACGCCGTCATATTCGAACACAACGTCGTCTTGCCAAACCTCGATGCCGCGCGATGGGTAAACCGCTTTTGGCGGCCCGAAGTTCTCAAAAAGCTCCGCCACGCTCATGCCGATAAAGTTTACGGCGTCCGTCTCGGTGCGCGGCTCCGCGAACTCCGGTTTTGGCGGCGCGGACAGGGATGCGTCCTGTCCCCATAAGCGAAGGCCGCTTGCCGCCGCAAAAACGCAAAACGCGGCTAACGCGCGATAAAAACCGGAAAAACGGCGGATTTTTCGCCGCCCGTGCCGCTCTCCGTTCAACCCGGCGGCCATTTAAGCTCGCGTCCGCCAAGAACGTGGATGTGCAGGTGGCCGACAGTCTGGCCCGCGCCGCTCTTGCAGTTTATCACAAACCGCGCCCCCGACTCGCCGCATCCAAGATCCTTCGCTGTTTCCTGCGCCTTGACAAGCAGCTTGCCAAGCAACGCTTCGTCCTCCGCGCCGCACTCCATCAGGTTTTCAATGTGCCGCTTGGGTATCACAAGAAAATGTGTGGGCGCCTTAGGGTCTATGTCGTGAAACGCGAATATCTCATCGTCCTCGAAAATTTTTTTCGACGGTATTTTGCCCGCCGCTATCCCGCAAAAAACGCAATCGTTCATAAGGCCATCATATCGCGTTCCGCCTGTCTTCCGTAACCGGTCCGCGCGCTGTCGCAAATTCGGCGTAAGTTCATAGTACCGAATAGTTTAATTAAATCAGTTGCGGAGTGTAAATTACGGCATTATCATTGTATCTGTATATTTCGGGGCGCTCCGGAATTATGTTTTTGGAGCGTGCCGTATGTTTTGAAAAATTTGCTTGAATTTACAAAACATTAATTAAGGAGAAGCTGATGTCAACAAAAGAAGTAAAAACTACCTGCTGTTACTGCGGCGCGGGTTGCCAGTTGCTGTTCACCGTCGATACGGACGCGAACAAGGTGCTGGACGTTCACCCGGTACCGGGCAGGACGAATGACGGTAATGCCTGTTTGAAGGGGTGGTACGGCTGGGACTACCTCAACGACCCGCAGATTCTTACCAAACGGCTGCGCGAACCGATGATTCGCAAGGGGGGCAAGAAGTCGCCGCTCGAGGTTGTCAGTTGGGACGAGGCGATCAAATTTGTCGCGGATAACTTTAAGAAAGTCAAGGAAAAGTGGGGGCCGGAATCGTTCCTTGCCGCCGCATCTGCCCGCGGGCCTGGCAACGAGGCGGGTTACATCACGCAGAAGTTTGC
>JAIRSQ010000028.1 GCA_031255395.1 Spirochaetaceae bacterium
TGCGCGCGTATTCTACAAGCGTTTTGGCGATGAGCGGACGCGCCGTCGCCGTCCCAAGCAGATATTTGTCCTCGTAAAGCGCCCCTGCCTTGAGCGCGGGCCATAGATAATCTTCGACATATTCCTTCTTTACGTCCGCCACATAACAATCCGCAGCGCCTGTATCCAGTGCGCGCTTTTTGATTGTGTCCCAGTCCGCTTCCTGCCCCACATCAACGCATACGGCTATAATTTTGCAATCGTAATTTTCTTTCAGCCACGGGATGATTACAGTTGTATCAAGCCCGCCAGAATAAGCCAGCACGATTTTTTTCATTGTTTTGCCTCCATAATGAGCCGCGCTCATTCCTTTCAATGTAGCCCGCTCGCTTCCTTCTTTCAAGCGGCACGACCGCAGAATCTTACGCGTTATCAAAAGCCGACATGAAAGCAACCGGGTTTTAATTTATCCCTTAGTTTTGGACTCCGCATCAAGCGCTTCTTGTAATACAATTTTTATTACATTAACAGGAACGGCGTTTCCGGCTTGTTTTCTTGTCTGACTATCGTTGCATACGATTTCAAATGAATCCGGAAAACCCTGTAACCGTAACATTTCACGCGGAGTTAGCCGTCTTATGCCGTTAACAAGCAAATAGTTATATGACGCTCCTGCCCGCAACGCGCAAGAATAGGGATAGCTTGATATGTTTCCGGCTTTATTTTCGTGCCATATACCGGGATAGAACGCGCTTTTGTGTTTTGCCTTTCTTTTTTTTACTATCGTTTCGCTTGCAAAATATTTAGAGTTAACCGCATTGTCTTTTTCTAAAATGTTTTCCAGCCGCCCCTGTAATTTTAGATTTGGATACGAAAAATTAACGGCTTTATTTAAAAAACCGACAATAATAATGCGCTCCCGCTTTTGGGGAAGCCCAAAATCCAACGCGTTCAACACATCATTGTATACTTTATATCCAATATTTTCCAAGTTTTTTAGAATTGTTTTTAATGTTTTGCCTTTGTTATGCGTTTTTAATTGTTTCACATTTTCAAGAATAAAAATTTTAGGTTTTTTTTCTTTGAGTATTCTTGCTATATCAAAAAACAATGTCCCCCTAATATCATCAAAGCCTAATTTTTTTCCAATTATGCTAAATGGCTGGCACGGAAAACCGGCAAACAAAACGTCATGGCAGGGAATTTCCGACGCTACAATCCGCGTTATATCGCCATAAGGAATCAATTTATAATTTTCCATGTAGGCTCGCTTTGCTTCGGCGTCTGTTTCGCACGCGAAAACGCACTTCCCGCCTAGAGCGTCCGCCGCCTGGTGAAAACCGCCTATGCCGGAAAACAAATCAATGTAAGTGAACTTCATGTGCCTGTCCGGGTTGCAAGCATCTCAGCGCAAAGCGCCGCTATCTGCGCAGGACTTTTGCCCTCCGTGTCAACGGTGAATCCGGCAAGTTTCTTGTATGCGGCGGAGCGGCGGGTGTGAATGGCGGCATGTGCGGCCCTAGGATTTTCCGTGTCAAGAAAGGCCGGCAGTCCCGCGCCATTCCGCGCCTCTTCAGCTATCCGGTTCCAAGCTGTATCAGCGCTCACTTCAAGGTATATGATCGCGGCAAACGGATTTTCGGTTAGATGTCTGACGGCGGTTTCATTGTCGATGAGGCCGCCACCCGCCGCCACAATCAGCGCCTTGTCTGGGCTGGCCGCCGCCATTGCCGAAGCGAGCGCGCCTGCCTCGGCCTGCATGAAAACGTCACGTCCTAGCCTGTACAGCGTCCGTGCGGGCAGTCTCTCGCGTTCTCCAATCAGCGTGTCAATGTCGATAAACTCTCCGCCCAGAAGCTCTTGCAATGCGCGCCCCGCGCTCGTTTTTCCAGAATGTTTCGGCCCGGTCAGCACCGCCAAAGGCATGACGGGTCAACCGTCTTCAGACAAAACTTTTGGGCCGCGTTCAAGCGCGACCAACCCAGTTCGCGCCAGCTCAAGCACGCCGTAAGGCCGCAGCAGGCATAACAGCCCGTTTAGCTTTTCAAAACTGCCCGTCGCTTCTATCGTTATCGTTGACGCCGATATGTCGATAACGCGAGAGCGGAAAATCGCGGCGACTTCGACTATGGCGGAACGGTTTTTTTCGTCCGATTTAACTTTTACCAGCAAGATTTCCCGCTTTATGCAATTCTCATTATCCAGTTTACGAATGGAAATAACATCCACAAGTTTGCTAAGCTGTTTTACTATCTGCTCAAGAACGTTGCCATCGTCTTTTACCGCAATAGTCATGCGCGAAACATCGGGGACTTCCGTTTCTCCCACAGTCAGACTGTCAATGTTGAAGCCCCGCCTGCTGAAAAGTCCGGCAACGCGACTTAGCGTCCCCGCCCTGTTTTCGACTAGTATGGATAAGACATTTGTTTTCATCTATGCCTCCGCAATACAGATTGTCTAAATACTGATGTTTATGGCTATTTAGGTCAACCCGCCAAACTGTCGTCGCTGTCCCGCTGACACTCCCATATCTTTGCCGGGTATGATACAATTTACAAAGCAAAACCGTCAGACAAATTGAGGTTTAATACTAGAAGCGTAAAAGAGGTTTTTATGAAAAAAATTCCGGTCGGAATTCTTGGGGCTACGGGTATGGTCGGGCAAAACTATATCGCGTTGCTTGCTGGGCATCCATGGTTCGAGGTCGCTTATGTGGCGGCTTCTCCGCGCAGCGCGGGAAAAAAGTACGGCGACGCGATCGCGGGACGCTGGGCATTGCCAAAACCCTGCCAGCCTTCGCTGGCGGAACTGGTTATCGCGGACGCAAGCGACGTGCCTCGCGCCGTTGCCGCCGCCTCGCGCGGCGAATTGACCTTCGTGTTTTCCGCTTTGGAAATGGGCAAAGAAGAGATTGTCGCTCTTGAGGAAAGGTATGCCGCCGCGGGAATACCTGTTGTGTCAAACGCCTCGGCAAACCGCTGGACGGACGATGTGCCTATGCTGATTGCGGAGGTGAACCCCGATCATGCCGATGTGATCCCGCTACAGCGAAAGGCGCGCGGCTGGGATAAGGGATTCATCGCCGTTAAACCAAACTGTTCGATACAGAGTTACATGACACCTGTTTGGGCATTGTTGCAAGCCGGTTATGAAATCAGACGCATGATAGTGACGACGATGCAGGCGGTGTCCGGTGCTGGTTATCCGGGTGTTCCGAGCCTTGACATAATCGACAATGTCGTGCCTTACATCGGCGGCGAAGAGGAAAAATCGGAAAAAGAGCCATTAAAAATACTTGGAACCGTCGAAAACGGAAAGATACGGAGCGCTGAAGCGCCGCTAATCAGTGCCCATTGCAACCGCGTTCCGGTAATTAATGGCCATACGGTTACGGTGAGCATGGAATTCGGCGGAAAAAAGCCTTCCGTGGAACAGGTTGAGCGTATATGGTCGGAATTCCGCGCTCTTCCGCAAGAATTAAAGCTGCCTATGGCCCCTGAATATCCGATAATTGTCCATAGTGAGGCTAACAGGCCGCAACCGAACAAAGACAGGGATGTTTGTAAGGGGATGGCCGTAAGCGTTGGACGAGTCCGCTCATGTCATGTTTTCGATCTGCGCTTTGTGGGACTTTCGCACAACACGGTGCGCGGCGCGGCGGGCGGCGGGATACTCAACGCGGAACTGCTAAAATCCAAAGGGTACCTTGCTTAAAAACGAGGAAGACAGACGCTGTCCGACAGCGATTCATGCCAAGCAACCGGCGTACGGTCATAACAGGGGCGGGATTCCCCGCCCCTGTCGCTCTACCAGTTATTGTATCCGCCTCCGGAAGGACGGTCGCGGCGAGGCTTATCCATTGCCATATTGACGCGAATCTGGCGACCTTCAAATTCTTTGCCGTTTGAGCCTTCGATAGCGGCGTTGGCTTCAGCCTCACTGCCCATCTCGACAAACCCAAAACCTTTTGAGTTGCCAGAATCGCGGTCAAAAACGATCTTGGCGGATGCAACAGTACCAAAACTCGAGAAATAGCTACGGAGGCTGTCCTCTCCTGTGCGATACGACAAATTGCCGACATACAGTTTGTTACCCATTGAAAAATTCCTTATCCCGGATGCGGAAAATCCGCAGCGCCCGGGTACGCTAATATTCACGCCTAAAAACTAGGCGACTCCCGTCTGCGACGTTTACCGACGCAGACGAATGGATGCATGTAAATCGCAGGGTATTTAAAAGAAACGCGTGCCGCGCGGAATAAACCCGCCCAAGCTGAAGCAGAATATCGAGCAGACATTGCCAACCGTTAAAATACAAAACCCTCAAAAACGAATCCGTCTAACTAATACTAACAGAGTACTCGATATTTGTCAAGAAAATAAAAACGGTACTAACATGGTCAGCGCATGTAAAATAAAGGAAAAAAGCTGTATGCGTGGCATGATATTCCGAAAGGGAGCCATGAAAGGAGAGCAATCGCGGCCAATGATGCCGCTTATGACCTGTTTTTCGGTCATACGGCCCCTGCGGATAGAGCGGAACAAGCGGTCAGCGGGGATGTGGGGGGGGGGGGGGTGGAACGGCATCCTTATTGGCAAACGATACGGAGCATAGGGGTCGCTGAGTCAAGCCGTGAGGTGAAGGGGGAGATCACGGCGGGACGGCGGCATTTTATATACGGCCTGCCCGCGGACGCCCGGAAATTTGTGGTGCTGCTCCATCGAACCGAAGTCGGACCTTCGGTTCGATGGAACAGCTTTTCAATCAGGCGGCGCTTAGGGGCGGAGGCTTAATCGGCGCTTTCTTCCAGGGAGAAGGTTTCCGCCTGCCGGTCAAAACCGAGCCGGTACTTTTTATTCGGCTCAACCTGTAGTTCTTTTTTTACCGCATCGGTGGTGGTGGTTACGTTTTTGTACATGATGCCGGGACGGTTGTGATAGTAACTGATTTCCACCGTGGTGGTTCCGGGCTTGAGATAAAACCCCGTGTTATTGCCGCTTCCGGTTATGCTGCCGATAATGCCGGTAATAGCAGCCATACCGCTGAGTTTTCCGGCTTCGTAAAAAAACTCTGGAAGCCCTCCATCCACGGAATGTACCTGCACCGCCTCCGAGGTAATCGAGTTCCGCGAATAGGGGTACACCTTTGCGGCGTCGGGATATTTTTCCAGAAAAGCCTTGTTGGAGGCCTCCATTTTTTGCAGGCGC
>JAIRSQ010000062.1 GCA_031255395.1 Spirochaetaceae bacterium
CTATCGTTATGACCGCCTCGCCGCCGTCAAAGGTTGACGGCGTTGCGAACACGCAGGCTTTGACTGCGTGTCCTTCGCTGTCAAGCCGCCAGTCAAAGAAGGCCGCCGTTGCGAGCCGCCTGCCGCTCTTGCTCGACATAACGGCCCTCATTCCCGCATAACGCCCGCTGTCCCCGCCAGCGGCGGGCAGAAATATCAGCGTAACAGGCTCGCCCGCCCTGTGAGAGTCGCCCAGCGGGGCGCAAAAATCTTCCGGATTATCGTTCCATATATCGAAGAGCTTTTCGCCAGGGGCGACTGGCAGACCGGCCGCCGAGATCTCTGCCGCCGTGTACCTTGAGGAAATACAGGCGATAAACAGAAAACTTGCCGCCAGAAAAACAAGGCTGCATACGGAGTTACGGCGCGGCAACGATCGCTCCCTTCCGCTGCAAATCGTATATGCATAGCTGCGGTATGTCAGTGCCCTTGAACCAGTTGCGCCCGACCTTGAAGACGGCATCAACCTTGTCATGCAGCGTAAAGTCCACGGTTACCTTTTCCGCTGCGTTCCAGTAAACCGCCGCCCACTTGTACCTGCCGGCATCAAGAGTAAGTTTTACGTGCCGCGCCTCAAGTTTTCCCATGAAATTTACATCGATCACTGTTAACCCGCGGGCCAAAAACGTCAGTTCTTTGTTTTCTTTGCCGTAGGGCTGAAACATATCGACCACATTCAAAATGTCGGGCGTAAGGTAAGATAGCGGGAGTTCCGCGTCAATATAGACAGCGTCCGCGTCCGCCTTGGCGGGCGGGAATTCTATCGTCTGAGCCGCCATCTGAAGCCGTTCATAAAAGGCGTCCCATTTTGCCATGTCCAGCGTAAAACCGGCGGCAAAGCCGTGCCCGCCCCAATCAACGAACAGGTCGGCGCACTGCTCCAGTATCCCCTGCAAGTCATAGCCGCGGGCAGAGCGCATGGAACCCGTCGCGACGCCCTCGTTAAAAGAAATGACTATGGACGGCAGCTTGAATTGGGAGCAGAGGCGGTTCGCCGTGATGCCGGTCGCCCCGCGGGGAATATCGTCGCCCCACGCGACCGCAAGGTTGCCGCTAAAGGTTTCAAGATTTTGCGCGGCCAACGGGTTGGCGACAGCCCAAACCCTGGCGCCCAAATCTTTGCGCTCGGCATCCATAGCTATGATCTCGGCGGCGAGCCTGTCCCGTTCGGCGGGGTCCTTTTCGAGCAGAAGCTGAGCCGAAATATTGGCCTTTCCCATCCGCCCGGCGGAATTTATCACTGGGCATATATGCCACGAAATGTCGGTGGCGGAAAGCCTGCGTCCGGCAAGGCCCAGCTTGAACGCGAGGGCGTTCAGGCCCGGATGCATCCTGCTGTTCATCGAATCAAGGCCGCTCTGAATTATGATGCGGTTTTCGTTTTGTAGCGGCATCAGATCGGCAATCGTCCCGACCGCGGCAAGCTGCAGATCGAAACTGTCCCCGTCCGCCAAAAAACGTTCTCTTTTTCGCACGCAAGAGAGAAACAGGTTGTAAAAAACATCTATCTCGCCAAAAGCGGCTTGTGCGTAACGGGCGTCGTGGGAAAGCTCTTTCAGGCGGAACAGGCTCTTGCCGGCGGCGAGCGGAGCCACCGTGCCGATTTCTGGCTGTAAATCGGCCATATTGAATTCGACGTTATTGCCAAAAATCTTTGCAAGCGTTTTTTTTTGTAACGGAGCGTCCCACGTGAATATGGCCTGTCCCGAAAGAAATCCGCCCAGCCTCGTGTCGTTTATGCCCGCCGTTCCGGGAACGATGGTTTCCGTCAGTCTGTCAACGATTATCATGTTTCTAAGTTTTAAGACTTCGATGACCCACGCCTCGTCGTTGGCCGGGCGGGTGTTCAGCAGGCAGATCGGCTGCCCGTAGTAGGCGCTCTTTAACGCGAAGCGTATCGCGTTCGCGAGTTTATACGCCACGCCGCAGCCGGCAAGATCGGGGAACGGATAGATGTGCCTGTCCCCGTCTTTTAGCTTAGGGTCGACTATCGCGTGCGCCGCCGGCAGCGTTTCCTGCGCCCTGTGATGGTCTGTTACTATCACGTCGATGTTCAATTCGTTGGCGCGCTCAATCTCTTTGATATTCGAGATACCGCAGTCAACCGTTATTATCAGCGTGCCGCTCTGCGCCGCAAACTCTTCGACCGCTTGCATCGTAAGACCGTAAGGCTCGTCTCCCTGCGGCAGTTTCCAGCTTACGTCCATCTCAAGAGAGCGCAACAGTTCCACAACGATAGCCACGCTCGTTACCCCGTCCGCGTCGCGGTCGCCGAACACCAGCGTCTTTTCGCCTTCTTCCTTAGCCATTAGGACGCGTTCCACCGCGTCCTCCATTCCCTGTAGCGCGAAGGGGACGCGCAGGTAACGTTTGTCTTTTTCAAGGTAATATTGCAGCTCTCCGCGCTCGGTTATGCCGCGTCGTAAAAGTATCGAAGCCGTCAGCAGATCGCAGCCAAATTTTCTTGAAACATCCTTTACGGCTTCAGCTGGTATGTTCTTTTTTTTCCACATCATGTTAGCCCCTTTAATAAACCGTCCGCCCGGCAGTTTCGGGTTGCCATCCGGCCATTCACAGTCTCTGCCTTCACGCTATCATAAAAATCCCCGTTGGTAAACCCGCAAGCGGATTCGCGCCCGCAAGCGGGTTTGCGCCTGCAAGTTCCGTTATTTTTATGTAATTCGCTCGCTTAACATTGGCAAAACCTTGTATATTTTGATTTTGCGCGTAAAAATATGAGAAGAGAAACCGGGACACAGGAAGTCCGGCGGCGACAAAGAAGCTCCGCGCTTGAGGGGGCGGAGAGCCGTATCTGGCAAGTCTCGCAAATTTAGGAGGATTGGAATGAAGGTTAAATCGAAGGAGGCGGAGATTGCCGCCTTGTTAAATGTCGCGAACGCTATGTGCGCCGCCGCCCGAACCGCGCCAAAAGCGTGCAGGATCGACCACCTTGATTCGGCGATTCTGACGGGAGAGGACAAGGACGCACTTGCCCGCGAAATGCGGAAAATCGGCGAAGCTATGGGCGAAGAGGGCAAATTTTTCAAGCGCGACGCGGACAATGTGGATTCTGCGCAGGCTGTCGTGCTGATTGGAGCAAAATACTTGCCCAGAGGTCTCGGCGCGATGTGCCGGCTATGCGGTTTCGCCGACTGCGCGGACTGTACAAAAAATGGCGCGGCGTGCGCGTTTACCTCAATGGACCTGGGGATTGCCCTTGGCAGCGCTGTTTCGCTCGCCGCGGACGCGCGGATAGACAATCGCATAATGTTCACTGCCGGCAAAGCCGCCGCCTCTTTGGGCTTGCTTGGGGAATACAAAATGGCAATCGGCATCCCGCTGTCCGTCAGCGCGAAAACGCCGTTTTTTGATCGCGAGCCCGCCTAAAGGAGCCTTTCAGTCTGTTACAACGCCGGAGGGGCGGACGAGCGGGACTTTAGCGCGGCGCTTCTGGCGGCCTCAATGATAGCGGAGCGAAAACCGCCCGCTTCTAGGACACGTATCGCTTCGATGGTCGTGCCGGCAGGCGAGCAGACAGCGTCCTTTAGGGCGGCGGGGTGCAGTCCGCTTTCCAGCGCGAGCGCCGCCGCGCCCTTTAGCGTTTGGGCGGCGAAGGTGTAGGCCGCGGCGCGGGACATCCCTAGGCCGACCGCAGCGTCGGCAAGCGCCTCCATAAAAACAAAGGCGTAGGCGGGGCCGGAGCCGCTTATCGCGGTAACGCAGTCCATAAGACCCTCGTCCACGCGCTCGGCCAGCCCGGCGTGCGCTAGAATCCCGCGCGCTAGAGCTAGAGCGCCTTCGGTTTCCGGCAGCGCGTTTTCGCAGGCAAACGCCGTCATGCTTTCGCCCACGCTTGCCGCGATGTTTGGCATTACGCGTATCAGCGCGACCGGAGCGCTGCCTGACAGCGCGGCGCGTATCGAGGCCAGCGTTATGCCCGCCGCCGCCGACACGAGTATCTTTCCGCCGCAGTGCGGCGCGATTTCGCGCAGAACGCCGGAAAACTGCGACGGTTTTACGGCAATGAACACGATGTCGCTTCGCAAAACCAGGCTCGAATTATCCCGCGCTTCCGTTACGCCAAGGCTGGCGGCAACCCGCGAACGGTTTTCGGCTGAGCGGCAGGTTACAAAAATACGCCCCCCGTCTATAACGTTTAAGGCGGCCTTTACAAGGGCGCTTCCCATCGCGCCTGCCCCAATAAAGCCTGCCGCGATTTCGTCAAGCGCTTTCATGCCGTCTCCCATTCGTAGCGAGAAACAGCGTGCCGCGCATCCTGCTCTCGGCCAGAGCGCCAAGGGACTCGGCGCAGCCGCCGTTGGCAAGGATCATCGGGATACCGTAGGCGCAGACCTTTTCCGCTGCCTCGATCTTAGTGCTTACGCCGCCCGTGCCAAAACCGTTCGCGCTGCCAATCGTTATACGCTCCCTGAGAGCCGATATGTCATCAACCGTTTCTATCAGCTTAGCGTTCTGAGAGGTTTTGGGGTTGTCGGTGTATATGCCGTCTATGTCGCTGAACAGTATCAGAACGTCCGCGTTCCACAGCACGGCGGTAAGGGCGCTCAAATTATCGTTGTCGCCGATGCGGATCTCGTCGCAGGCGACCGAATCGTTCTCGTTGATGACAGGCACCACGCCTTCGTCTACCAGCGTAAAGAGCGTGTTCCTCATGCATAGCGCCCTGAGGCTGTCATTAAAGTCCTCTTTTGTAAACAAGAGCTGTCCGGTATGCAGTCCCTTGCGTATGAACGCGCCGCTCCATTTGTTCATCAGTTCGACCTGCCCTATCGCGCAGAGCGCCTGCCGGTAATTCATGTCGGTTCTGCGCGCCCAGCGGTCGATTGTCGAGATTCCCGCTACCTGTGCGCCGGATGAGACCAAGGCTATCTGCTTGCCGGCCGCTATCATATTAGCGCACTGCGCCGCGAACTCCTCCATAAACGGAACGTTTATGGAGCCGTCCGGCTTCGCCAGAGTTGCGGACCCGATTTTGACAACGATTTTTCGCGCCGCCGCTATCGTCCGGGCTATCGTCACCGGATCTGTCCTTCGCCGTCGATCAGATACTTGGTCGTCGTAAGCGCTGCAAGGCCCATCGGCCCCCGCGCGTGAAGCTTTTGCGTGCTTATTCCGAGTTCCGCTCCGAAACCGAATTCGCCGCCGTCCGTGAAACGCGTCGACGCGTTGACATAGACGCAGGCTGCGTCGACCGTGCGCTGGAAACGGCGCGCGTTTTCAAGGTTACGCGTTACTATCGTCTCCGAATGTTTTGTGTTATGGGCGTTGATGAACGCGATAGCTTCGTCAATGCCGGAAACCGTTTTCACGGCGAGGATCGTGTCCAGAAACTCAAAGCCAAAATCCGCTTCGCTCGCAAGAACGACGCGCTCTCCGGCACTAAAGCCGCAAAGTACGCGGTACGCTTCCTCGTCTGCCCGAAATTCCGCCCGTCCCGCAAAAACGCCGGCAAGGCGCGGCAAAAAATCGTTCAGCCGTTGGCGGTGCACAAGAACCGTTTCCAGCGCGTTGCAGACGCCCGGCCTTTGCAGCTTCCCGTTCTCCGCTATCCTGACGGCGTTTTCTATATCCGCGCTATCGTCCACGAAAAGATGGCAAACCCCGCTGCCCGTCTCAATGACCGGAACTTTGGCGTTTTCAGCCACATGCTTTATCAGAGCGGCGCTGCCCCTCGGCAATACCACGTCGATTAGGCCGCGCGCGTTTAGGATGGCTTCAACTTCCGAGCGCTCGCCGTCTGAAGCGAGCGCGAACGCGGAGGGAACGCCGTCCTGCCCCGCGGCTTCCAGTCCGTCCCGGATCGCTGCGGCCAGTGCCTTGTTCGATTCGAGGGCCGCCGCGCTGCCGCGAAGCAGTATCGCGTTCCCGCTCTTGTACGCGAGCGCGAACGCGTCAACCGTAACCTGCGGGCGCGATTCGTAAATGATCGCCGCTACTCCCAGCGGCACCCGCTCTTCTCTGAGCTCCAGCCCGTTTGACAGCCTGTGTCCGGACACGATTTCTCCGACAGGATCGCGCGAGGCTGTCACGACTCCGATACTCTCGGCAATCGCGTCGAGCCGCTCCCCGTTTAGCAGCAGTCTGTCGAGTAACGGCGCACTCATGCCGGCGGCCCTGGCGCGCTCCATGTCCCGGCCGTTCGCTTCGAGTATAACGTCGCGGCGCCGTTCAAGAGCGAGCGCGACGCTGGAGAGAGCCCTGTTCTTTTGTTCCGCGTTCTGAAGCGCGAGAACCGACGCTCCCTCTCTAAGGGACGCGCAGACGCAATTTATATCAAACATGAAAAAAGACTAGGATTTTTATGCCTGTTGGTCAATGGCAACAGGTCTTTTTTGTCCCTTTGCGCCCCCTTATACATCACGGCGCGCGGCCAATATAATTCAATAATGAGGATGCGCCCGCTTCCGCCGCTATTTTTGGCGCTGTCGCTGTTTTTAACGGTAGAAATAATGCCGAACACAACGTATGCGGACGGCCATCCCGTTCCAAACGCGTCTGCTGTCGACGGGAACAGCGCCGGGCTTTCCTCAATTCCCATCGCCGGTGTTGAACAACCGCCTGAAGGGAACTATCATGTTATGACTAGGCGTCCGTTGCGCGCGGGGGCCGCGCCGTCAAATGAAATCGGCGATTTTTCCGATTCATGGACTAATCTATGGGTTGTCGGGCCGGAAAAACGGTTAATTATTGATATTCCGTTTCTTTCTGTCTGCCTGTTTGTTGCGCTTTGTCTGTTTCTGATCGCTTTAATGTTGCGCGGCATCGCGGTCATGCTGAGCGAAAACAAGGCGATGCGCGCGGAAGCGCTCGCTCTGTTAAACGAGGAATTGATGCCAACAGAAAAAAAACGCCAGGCTCTGCTTGCAAAAAAGCGCGTTTTGGGACTCAGGCTGAAATTCGCATCGTTCATACTCGCGATAGTGCTTTTCGTCGTTCTGATGACCTCAGGTCCGTTGTCCCTGGTTATGACGCGCGCTCAGAGACAGACACTGATGACCGGCCTGATTGACCGTTCGGTAGTGTTGCTCGATGCCATAGTCCAGAGCGCGAACGTATTCCTTCCTTCGCGCAACGTGCCGGAACTGGGCTCTCTGACGCGGCAGATCGCTTCCATGCCGGAAGCGCGTTACGTTACGATTACAGGGTTCGGCGCCGGCGTTACGGCGACTAACGACTATGTATGGGCAAGCAATGACCCGGACATTCTGGAAAAGATTGACACGGACGCGCTGACGGCGGGCGGTTCCCGCATTACGGACGCTGTTACGCCGCAGTTAGCAAGGCTGAACTATGAATTGAATGTCGCTGCCAGCAAAGCGGCGGGCGGTTTGGCGGAAAGCATCGACCAGTTAAACCGTGAAAGCGAAGCTCTGGCGCTTGCCAACGATGCCGGGAGCCGGCAACGGCTTGAATATATTAAAACTGCGATTAGCGAGCTTGAAAACAGAATGTCCGACATCTTGGAAGTGATAGGAGCGGACGTCAGCTCATATCCGCCGCTTGACATCAACGAGACTAATCTGTCGGAAAGCGAAAACTATATCCTGTACAAGCCCGTGATGTTCAGGCAGGGAACCAGCGACATATACGCAAGCGGATTTGTGCGGCTTGAAATATCCAAAGGCACGATACTTGACGAGATATATGACGGGCAAAGATACATTCTGACCATAATTCTTTATGTCGCTATTGCCGCCACTTTGGTTGGCGGCATTGGCGCCATGGTATTGTCTTCGTTGATTATACGTCCCATCAGGACTCTTGTAAGGCACGTAGAGCGAATACGCGATACAGAAAACAAGGCCGAACTGGAGGGCTTAGAAATCGTTATGGACACGAACGACGAACTCGCCGTCCTCGCGGAAACTATCAACGACATGATGCGCGGGCTGGTGAAAGCGGCAAAAGCGGCGGAAGATCTGTCCATAGGCAAGGAAATACAAAAAAAATTCATCCCGCTCGAAACAGACGGGAACAGGAACAAGCTCACTTACGGCTCGAAAACCGCGAAGAAAGTAAAATTTTTTGGCTATTACGAGGGCGCCAAGGGAGTTTCCGGCGATTACTTCGATTACCAGGACATTGACGGACGCCATTTCGCTATCATAAAGTGCGACGTAGCGGGAAAGGGCGTTCCGGCGGCGCTGATCATGGCCCAGGTTGCCACCATGTTTCGCAACTATTTTAAGGTATGGAGTTCCGGCGAAGACGGCGCCCATATAGAAGCTCTTGTCTACATGATCAACGACTTTATCGAAACGCTTGGCTTTAAGGGACGGTTTGCGGCCTTTACTCTCTGCCTGTTCGATTCCGAAACGGGCGTCGCGCGTTTCTGCAACGCCGGAGACAACCTCGTTCACTGGTACGACTGGTCAGAAAAAAAGCTAAAAACCGTCACCCTGCCGCAGTCCCCTGCGGCAGGGGTTTTGCCGAACTCGCTGCTTGAAGCCTCAAACGCCTATCAGATGCAGACATTGCAACTGGACCACGGCGATATGCTGTTGCTCTACACGGATGGCATAGAAGAGTCAAAACGCCTGTTTCGGGACGAGAATTACAACGAAATCATCTGCAATTACGACGATCTGCCCAACGATGTGCCGCACGGTTCCCATGCCGTCGGACAGAGCGGCGAGGAACTCGGCACGGAGCGCGTAGAAAGCCTGATAACGGCCGTCATGAACAATAAAGAATATGTGTTATACAAGTATCACGACCCGCTGGGCGAGGCCGGGTATCATTTTGATTTCTCAGCCTGCCGCGGCACGGTCGAGGAAGTGATCATGGCAATGGTATCGGTGGAAAAACTTTTTCGCATGTACTATAGGGCGGATGCCGCAAACGAGCGCGTTTTGGTTGACGGCAAGGTAAATTCTTTTCTGCGCGATTACTTCATTGAATACCGCAAATACTGCAACGTGCAGAACATCCCGGAAAATCCCATGTACGTGTACTACACCGGCATGAGCGAGGACGAACTGTACGACGATTTGACGCTTCTTGGGATCCGCTGGCGGTAGCAAACGAGGCGGGACATCAGGCGCAGTCCGCGCTCGCTGTTCACGCGTGAATTCGCGTGCCGGTATACCGCCCGCCGGACAGAATCTGGCGCAGGTTTTCAATATTCCTGCCCGAAGCGCAGATGACTTCGATTCCCGCCTCCTCAGCGTTGCGGCTCGCCACCGGATCAAAGGGCAGGTTTTTCCCCGGCGTCCAGACGCTGCCGGTTAGGAGGCGGAAGTCTTTCCAACTGATACTGTCCAAAGGTTTCGCGTCTGGGTGTGATTTGGGATCGGCTGTATATACCTTCTCGATATTCGACAGGTTCACAATGGTTTTTATGCCAAAGCGTTTGGCGAGTAGCACGGCGTCGTTATCGGAGGAAAAACCCGGTTTCCAACCGGCCGCTACCAGCACCCTGCCGGTAAAAATGCCTTCTTCCTGTCCGGCCGCTTTCCCGGCGCCTGCCGTAGGGTCGGTAACGACATCGTCCGCGCAGTAATCTCCGAATAGCGCCTTGACCAGTTGGGCGTTAAGGCGCGTCGCCATTATGCCTATCCAGTCCGCCTGCCGGTCGTCCGTCTTGTTGCCCAGTGCCGCGCTCGCGTCCCGATATGCCGCCTGCCATAAGCGCGCCGGCCCGCCTCCGCCAGCGACCAAGACAAAACGGCGGCGTTCGTCCTCACGCAACAGTTCCATTATCAATCCCGCGAATCTTTGCAGATACGCCGTATCAACCTTGTCCGGCGCGATAATAGAGCCGCCAACCGAAATGACGCTTTCCACTAAGCTACGCTTTTACGGCTATTTTTCGCGTTACAAATCCGCTCTTTAAGCAACGCGTGCAGATTTTAAGCGTCAACGTTGTACCGTCAATTTCCGTCTTGATTTTTTTTATGTTTGGCCGCCAGGTTCTGCGGGTGCGGTTTTTTGCATGGCTAACTTTGTTGCCGGTAACCGTATGTTTTCCACAAATATCGCAAGTGCGTGACATGATTCTTATCCTCGAAATCGTATTTTTACGCCGGCCTGACCCGTGCGCTGTTGAAAGTTTACCCTTGCCGTCTTTCCATGTCAAGGTTGCGCGTTGGTTCATGAAAAATGTTATAGAAATTCTAATAAGGACGTCAAACGGAAATCAGCGATCGGGTTTTCAAGCCGCAAATTGGCCATGGGAGCCTCGGTTTATCAGGACGGGAAACCGGTAAAATTCAACCCCTCCCTTTCATCCGTTCACGGGACCGCAGGAAGAATGTCAACCGTTTCGTCTGACAAAAAAACGGCGCCATAGTCCGCGAATATGCCGGCTTTCTCCGTCTGTCCCTTAGCGCTCGCCATTTTTTGTTGTATAACAAGGCATGATAATTGAAATCAGTTCGCCGACTGTCAGGCGGAAAGAGATGAGCGCCGTCCTTACCGCGATGGTTGAAGACAAGATAGGCCCGGGAGAACGGGCGGAGAATTTGATACAGACCGCCAAAGAATGGCTGCGTTTTGAATACTGCATAGCCGTCCGCAGTCCCGTGATAGCGTTGCATCTCGCGTTGAAGCTGCTTGGCCTGCCGCCGCGTTCGGGCGTGGCGGTTTCAGCTCTTTCGCCCGCGTACTATGCCAGAGTCATAGGCGATTTGGGGCTGGCGCCGGTTTTCTGCGACACGGCAGAGGCGTTTTCCTGCCCGAACGCGGCGTCAGTCGGCGCGGCGGTTTCGGCAAACGCTGAAACTCCGGCGCGCGCCGCCGTGCTGTATCACAGCCTCGGCTTCATGCCCGACATGGAAGGACTGTCAGAATTGGGCATCCCTATCATTGAAGACTGTTCTGCCGCCTACATGAGCGGTTTTGGTGAAAAAAAGGCCGGCTCATACGGCGTTTTTACGATTCTGGGACTGGAAGAACGCGATATGCTCACGAGCGGCGGCGGCGCGCTGCTTTACGCGTCGTCCCGCCGCGAGGCGTCTGTCCTTCGTAACGCTGCGCCGTTGCCCGCCGAATACGGACTGCCAGACATGAACGCCGCTATGGCTCTCGCCCAGTTCCGCGAAACGGAAAAAAACCTGCAAAGACGCGCCAAGATAGCCGAGTTATACACGCAGGCCGCCTTGCGACAGGGAAGGCACAGGCTGTTTGCAAAGCCGGACGGTTTTGACTACAACAATTACGCTTTCCCGCTGGTACTTGAAACCGGAGTTAAGGAGGTCATCGCGTACGCCAAACGCAAGGAAATCGTCGTGGAAAGTGCCTTTGCCGGGACTCCTGCGGCCGCGGGGCTTGCACCGCAGAATTCCTGCCCTGCCGCCGTTTCGCAAAGCCTGCGCACGGTGCTTTTTCCCGTATATCCGCGGCTTGGCGACGCCGCCGCCGTGCGCGTGGCAAAACTCATTCAAACGCTTCCGTAATGAACGGGAACGAACAATTCGCGCCCGGTCCAAATTTGATTTTCCTCCCCTTGTCGCTATTTGCCGATATTCGCCGATATTTGTTACGGTTAACTGTATGAAAGCGTTAAAACTTTATAAACAATATTGTTTGCTCGCGGTAATTTTTATGGCTGGCTGTTTCATGTTTTTTTCGTTAACAGGCTGTAATAGAATGACGTTTTTGGACAATCTTTATGAAAAAGATTCGGAAAACGCCCAAAATCCGCAGCTTCCGGGATCGAATACGCCGGGCAATCCTCCGATTCCCGCTGATTGCACATGGTACGTTTCGCAGGGCGGCAACGACGCCGCAAGCGGGACGGCTGCGGCGCAACCGCTGGCAACGGTTAGTAAGGCCCTCGATAAAATAAAGGCGCTGTACCGTAGCGGCAAGTGGCCGTCCGGCGCGTCCGCGCGGATAGTCATCAGCGGAACCATCAAGGGTTCAGGCAAATACAGTAACGCTACCGGCTCGATGATCGAGGTTTC
>JAIRSQ010000067.1 GCA_031255395.1 Spirochaetaceae bacterium
CTAAAAGGCGACCCGACACCGCTCGTTATGGAACTGCCGCCGTACCGTACGCCTACTTTGCGCGGGGCGCTCTGGCACGTATGGGAAAAGCTCGGCAGTTATGTCAAGAAGGCGGGAACGATCATCCTTGCCTGCTCGATACTGATATGGCTGATGACAAACTACCCGAACCGCCAGTTGTCCGATTCTCAGGTAGCACAGCTTAAAACGAGCTATACCGCATCGAATCCTGGTGTAAGTGATGATGATGTCGACGCATACATCGAAACGGCACAGGCAGAACATCGGCTTCAGCACAGCGTTGCCGGAATCGCGGGGCGGTTCATAGAGCCGGTTTTTAAGCCGCTGGGCTTTAACTGGAGGATGTCGATAGCGGCTATCACAGGTTTTGCCGCCAAAGAGGTCGTCGTTTCAACGCTGGGCATATTGTACAATGTCGGCATGGACGAGGAGGGGGAAAGCCAGGGGCTGCAAGATGCGCTTAAAGACGATATTCGTCCGCTAAATGCCTTTTCTTTTATGCTTTTTATGCTGCTGATACCGCCCTGCATCGCCGCGCTGTCCGTCATAAAGGCGGAGCTTAGCTGGAAATGGCTAGGTTTCGAGGTTGCTTTCCTGCTGGCTACGGGCTGGCTGGTCAGTTTCGTTGTGTTCCAGCTTGGCACTGTTATAGGCTGAGCGTCCCGCGTCCGCCCCTGCGCGGGCGCGGTTATTGGCAAGGGGTTTTAATGAATTTCCAGACAATCGCCGTGATAGCGATAAGCGCGGCGGCGTTGGCAGCGCTGGTTTTATACATAGTGAGGATTTTTAAGCGGAAGGGCGGATGTTGCTGCGAGGGTGGCGCAAAATGCCCTCATTGCAAAAACTAGCGAGTTTGCCGCCGAGTAAAATAAGGGGCGGGGGCGCGCGCTGTCATCGCGCTCCTGCCCTCAGTTCTCGTTTGAAAGCCGCGCCATGTGTTTTCGCGTGACAAAGTAAAGCAACAGAGCCAGCGCTGCAAATATCGAAAAGAATAAAAACAGGCTTCGGAAACCTGAGCGTTCCACTATAAAACCGCCCGCAAGCGCGCCGAGCAGGGCGGGCACGCCGGTTCCCAAAGCGAGGTACAGCGACATTCCGAGAGCGCGTTGTTCCGGCTTGACGCAGGTCGCGATGAACGAGACCGCGGCAGGGTGGAATACGCCATAACATACGGAATGCGTCAGTTGGGAAAAAACGACGCCCGTCCTGGACGGGAACAGCGTTATTATGGCGAAGCGCGCCAGAATCGCGGCGGTGGCAAAGGCTATCAGCGGCATTGCGCCGAAACGCCGTATGAGCCGCTTGGACAGAAATATAAACGGTATCTCGGAACCGCTGGAGAGCGCCCACATGAGTCCGACAGCGTCCCATTCAAGCTGTTCGACGACGTACAGGGACAGAAAGGCGTTTACCGGAGACAAGGCAAGACGGTTCAGGAATATTATCGAAAATCCGGTTATAAAAAGCGGCGTCCAGAGTTTGTGCGTCGCGCCGTGCCGCAGGCTTGCGGCACGGGTTTTTGTGCCGGGAACTGGAGCGGCGGGCGAACGCCGTTCCGTTGCCGGCGGCGGGCATTCGCGCGACGACACCCTGTCGTTTATAAAACAGCGCGACGGTATGACCGTGATCAGGATTACCGAAACCATGCTGTTAAACGCTATCCAAAACGCTATGTTTCGCGACGTATTCGGAAGTATAAACGGCGTAAACTGTAAAAATACTACGACCGTAAAAAAAGCGAGCGAGCCTATCGCGCGGTATTTGCCGTAATTCCCATCTTTTCCAAGTTTTATCGTGCTTATAGCGTCCATTAGCGGCTGGACGGCGCGGTAGCCGAAAGACAGGAAGGGCAGGACTGCCGCGCAAAGCGTCAAATTCTTTGAAACAAGCAAAATCGCGCCGCAAACCGTGCCGGTTATCAGCGAAACCAGCAGTACCGGCTTGTAACACCGGTAACGGTCGGCGAAAAATCCCATAACGAAAGGACTGGCGATAGCCGCCGCCTCACAAAATCCAAGTATGATGCCCAGAATTGAATGGCTAAAGCCGTAACCGCGGATAAGCACGGAAATATACGGCGAAAGCACGCCAGGTACAAGAAAAACGCCGATAAAGGCCAGCGTCCAATACACGTTGTTAAAAATATAACGCTCATTTGCGTAAAAATCCACTGGGAAAACCGGCTTTGCCCGGCATGAGCCTACCCGCCGCAAGTGGCGGAGCATTAAACCCCACTGCAAATAAAAAATTAAACGGGGAGCGTTTTGCCTGTAACCTTTTTTTGCCGGCGTTGTTTGCATATACATAAACCAATCATCAGGCGCAACAAGTACTCCTGGCCGTTGCCGTATTCCTCCTTGCGGCAACGGTTTTTTTATGTCCCAAGAAGGCGCGTGACGGACGGCTGCCTGAAAACCTTGATTACTGTATTATGTAACTTATGAATATTATTGAGCGGCTTTTTTGCGCGTTGGTTTTTTGCGCGGCCATTGGGTCCTGCGCGTCCCGGTTTGAAAGCGCGCCGGACTGGCTTGACCGCCGGACCGAAAGTGCTGGATGGCACGGCAAAGGCGTATTGCCTGAGGCATACGCGACATATATAAAGAGCGAAACGGCGCTGTTGTTCCCCGGCCGGGACCGGTACGGCCCGCGTTTGCAATTCGCCGTTTACGCTCTTGATGTCTCGGACGAAGCGGAGAGCGGCCTATTAAACCGCGTTCTGTACGGCGGATTGCCGTGCCGCGAGTACGCCGAAAACCTGTTTAGCAGCGTGAAGGACGATTATTTAAAGGCCAACAAGGACGCTCCGCCCGATTCAAAGAGCGACTGGTCGTATATTGAACTGTTTGACGGCGGCGTATACGGGCAGGTTACGGTCATATCGAGAAGCAGGTACGTTTACTTGGGCGGCGCCCACGGGCAAAACGAAAAAATTTGCTTTGTGTTGGACACGGGCGCGCTTTCACAGGTTTTGCTGGATGACATTCTGCAAGACGGAGCAAAAGCGGTTCTGCAAGAACATGTCGACGACGCTCTTGGCTCCAAATACGGAGCGGGGCCGGGCGCGCCGTTACGGGCGGCGGGCTTTCTGGAAGATTCAGGCGGAGTCCCCGAAAACTTTTTTTTGTCGCCTGAAGGATTGGGTTTCTGCTGGAATCCCTACGAAATCGCTCCTTACTCTATGGGAATCATCGAAATAACGCTGCCTTACGGGGACATAGAAAGCCTGCTCAATGACAGGGGACTCGATCTTGCTGGCAATTTCTAGCGGCCTGTAACGCTTGAACGCGCATCTCTCGCTTGACATTCGCGGCGACGCGGGATAGATTGCTTGAATGAAGCGTTAAAGCGGGAACGAGACTGCCTGATACTTGAGGATATTCGGGAATGCGTTACTATAGCACGCGAAATCGCGGCGAATCTTACTGTTTTTACGAGGCTCTTTTGCGGGGGCTTGCGCCTGACGGTGGCCTCTTCGTGCCGGAAGAAATTCCGCGCTTCCGTCCTGCCGTCGTGTCGTCTCTTGGCGATATGGGGTTTCAGGAAATCGCTTACGAGACGTTACATCCTTTTGTAAAAGGCGACATTCCCGATGCGGCGTTGCAAGACATGGTGTGCGGGGCATTCACGTTTGACGCGCCGCTTGTGCCCGCTGGCGAGCGTCTAGTGCTGGAGCTTTTTCACGGGCCCACGGCGGCCTTCAAGGATTTTGGCGCGCGCTTCATGTCCCGCGCCTTCGCATACTTCCGGCAGGGCGAGAGCCGTCCGCTCAAGATACTGGTTGCCACGTCCGGCGACACGGGCGGCGCGGTAGCAAGCGGCTTTTACGGCGTTGACGGCGTGAGCGTAACCGTGCTGTACCCTAAAGGGCGCGTTTCGCCGTTACAGGAGCGGCAGATCGCGGGTCTTGGCGGCAATATCGAAGCCGTCGCGGTCGAAGGCAGTTTTGACGACTGTCAGCGTCTTGTAAAAACCGCTCTTTCCGACAGCGAACTCAACAAACTGTTAGCGCTATCGTCCGCGAACTCAATAAACATCGCCCGCCTCATCCCGCAGGCCGTATACTACGTTGCCGCCGCGGGCAAACTCACAGCCGCCGACCCGCCGGCTGTGTTTTCGGTTCCGTCTGGCAATCTGGGCAACCTTACAGCCGGAATGTATGCCATGAAGATGGGCGCTCCAATCGGCCTGTTCGTCGCGGCGGAAAACAGCAACAGGGCGTTTGACGATTACCTTGCGACCAGAAACTTTGTTCCGCGCCCGACTGTCACCACGATTTCCAATGCCATGGACGTAGGCGCTCCGAGCAATTTTGAACGGCTAAGCTCGCATTGGAGTCTCGACGAGCTTAGGCGGCTGGTTAAAGGCGCTTCAGTAAACGACAGCGACACAAAGTCCGCCATGGAGACTGTTTTTAAGGACTGCGGCTATGTCTTGGACCCGCACAGCGCTGTTGGCTGGCAGGCGCTTACAGTGCTTTGCGAGTCGGGAACGCTGTCAGGCGGGACTTTCGTCGTGCTGGCTACGGCTCATCCGGCAAAGTTCAGCGACATTGTCGAACCCGTCGCCGGGCCGGTAACGCCGCCGCCGTGTCTGCAAGAGGCTATGGGCAGGACTGTCAGCTCTGTCACTATTCCGCCGGATTTCCAGGCGCTGAACGCTTTGTTGCGAAAGGTTTAGAACGCGTGAATATTTTGGTCGACGCCGATTCCTGCCCCGCCGGAACAAGGCGCGTGATATTGAAAGCCGCCGAAAAACGTCGCATAAAGGCGTTTTTTGCCGCCAACCGCGCGATTCCGGAGGTTGAAGGCGATTTCGCGATGATGGTTTTGTGCCCGGAAAGGGACGGCTCGGCCGACGACTGCATCGCCGCGCTCGCCGAGCAAGGCGACGTCGCCGTTACCCGCGACGTGCCGCTTGCGGAACGCCTGATACGCAAAGGCGCCTCGGTGCTTGACGATCGGGGAGGCGTTTTTACGCCGGACAACATCCGCGCCCGCCTGTCTGTCCGCGATTTTAAGATAGGGCTCGCGTTGAACGGCACTGCTATCGAGCGTACCGCCAATTACGGCAGGCGGGAACTGAAACTGTTCGCCGACAGCTTCGACCGGCTGCTTACAGCCGCGTCGCGAGCGGCAGGAGACGGCGGGACGGAAAGTTTTCAGCGTCGCGGCAGGCCGCAAAGAGAGCGCATGAATTTTGAAGCGGGACCGGAGTAAGAGCGGACTGTCGCTTTCATTTATGTCAGGAATCTGCCGATAAATTACCAATGACGCAAAATTTAAATTTTTACGATATTATACGTCTGTACGCGTTGCGGAACAACTCGCCGTATATATCGGCTGACATTCTGACTAAATTTTTGCGAAAAAACGGGTCAAGACCGGACGCTCCTCCTGAGTTGAAATTCTGGGCGGAAAACACCCATAAAAAGCTGCTGGCGGAAATAACAAAACTTTCCGAGGCCGGAAAATGCGTAATAAAAGAAGAACCGCAGGCCGTGAAAATATTTTTGCCGGATTTCATGATTGATAAAATTGAAGAGCTGTACATTTCGGCAGACATAACGGCGGACAAGCCTTTTCCAAGCATGGAAAAAATATCCGAAGATATTCCCAATGAATATGTCAGAAATATTTCAGTGGAAGCCGGCCTCATCAACTATCTTGCCTCGCCCCAGACGACGCGGATGCCCGTGTTAAAACTGTTGTTTCCCGACAGATTCTCCAACATGGCGGTGCTCCCGGACATGCTTCCGGGACGCGTTTTGGAAATATCGCTGTTAAAAATAAAACGGTCAATACAAAAAAATATGCTGGCGGATTTTTACCAGCAAAAACTTATGGCGCATTTTACGGGGCAGGAATTACGCGTAAGGGCGTTTTTTAATAATATTATGCAGAATCAATCCGCTTGCATTACAGACATCGAAGAATCGAGCGATTTTGTGTTTTCATCATGGATATTTCTATGCTCGATGATAAAAACCTATGTCAACACCCTGATTGGACGCAACGGCCAAATTTTTCCGGAAAACGTGGCGTTGTATCAGGCGGCAATGATGACGCTTGTTATTGTTAATCATTATAAAATTATCGCGATAAACAAGCGCAATAAAGAAATGGCTTTTGCCGCCGTCTATGGAAAAATGGCGGAGCCGCCCTATATGTACTGGCTGAATGATGTTTCAAATTTTACCGGGCCGGGCGGCTTGCGAATTTTACAAAATTATACCGAAGAGGATTTAAACGAATGGATAAAGCGAAAAACAGCTATAACGGCTGATAAACTGCCAGATCTGATTAAATTTACCGGAAACGAAAAAATGGACTTTTTTGTAAGGAAAGACAAGGTTTTTCCGCTTTGTTCGGCGTTATTAAAGGACGTGCAGAATAAAGTTAAATCCGAAATCGTAAACCGTTGGATAAAAACACTACGCGGGTACCGTAAGGAAAAAGCCATGGAAAATGATCAGGATTTTGATGAACTTGTAAGAAAATCGGTATGGTTATACGCGCCGGCCTTTGTAACCGTGCTTCGCGATAAAAAAACCTTCATTTTATGGAGAGAACTTCTTGATGAGGGCGAGGACACTTCAACCGCTGACAAATATTTTGACAGCGGCGCCTCAGCTCCGTTAAAGAAAATATTGCGCTTAAAACGCGAGGAGCTGCTGCTTTATTGCAGGCTTTCGCTGCCGTTCTGGTATTCAGTTCCTTTTATCGTGCTGTTGGCGCGTTTACTGAAGCGCGGATTTAACAAAGAAAAAGACAGCGCGGAATCTGAAAAGAAAGAAGCGTCTGACAAGGCGTCAAACCTTAAAACTTCGGCAAAAAAACTGGCTAAAGAAATAACGCCAAAAGATTTGACGCTGGACGAGTATGTTACAAAGACCATTGACCGCTGGAATCAACTTTTGAACAAACAGGCTCGCGAAAAACTAATACGGGATGTAAATAAAATCATAAAAGACTACATTCCTCACGCGTTAAAATTTTTTGGAAGCGGTATGTTGAATTCAGCGTTACTTGACGAGGTGGCGCAACGCGTTTTATATTCCAGTCCGGACCTGTCAAAAATCAACAATAAAAACGCGTTGTGCCTGTACATAAAACTGTTCATAATAAAGACGCTGTCTGCGGGTTGACGGTGCTCTGGCGGAGCGCAAAGCCGCGAATCCCGCTGTCCTGCGGCAGGTTAAATTTAAGGTCGATATTTTCCGATACATAAAGGACGGCTCAAAAACGGCCTAAAATCGAGAGGAGATTTCATGCGTATTATTCCGATTGCAAGCGGAAAGGGGGGGGTCGGCAAATCGCTGGTCGCGGCTAATTTAGCGGTTGTTTTCGCGCGGTCCGGAAAACGGGTAACGCTGGCCGATTTGGACCTTGGAGCTTCCAATTTGCATCTTATTATCGGGCATCAAAAACCCGGCGGCAGTATCGGAATGTTTCTTAACAACCCAAAGATTGATTTTTCGGCGCTTGCGGCGGAAACGGATATACCTAATCTGCGTTTTATTCCCGGCGACTCTGAAATTCCCGGAGCCGCGACCTTAAAAATTTCCCAGCGAAACCAGCTTATCCGTCGCCTTTTGGCACTGGACGCTGATATTTTAATTCTGGACCTTGGCGCGGGAACGCACCAGTCTATTCTGGATTTTTTTCTGGTGTCTGGACAGGGCATCATCGTAAGTTCTCCCGCCGTTACCGCCACGCTTAACGCCTATGTTTTCTTAAAAAACGTTGTGTTCAGGCTCATGTACAGCGCGTTTAAGCGCGGCAGCCCCGCTTATGATTACCTTGAACAATTACGCAAGGAAGGCGATGGCCTTAAGACGCTGTATCTGCCCAAGATGCTGGAAGATATTGAAAAGCGCGATCCTGTTTCATATACGAAATTCAAAACTTCTATAGAACGGTTTCAGCCGCGTCTCGTACTCAATATGCTGTCTTCCCCGAACGACGCCGCCGTCGCGATGAAAATCCGCCGTTCCTGTGAAGCCTACCTTGGTCTGCGGGTGGAACATCTTGGCGTGATATACCGCGACAGCATTCAGGAAATAAGCCTGGCCTCCCGCCTTCCTGTTGTGCTGTACAAACCCCAGTCCATGCTGTCGCAAGCAATATGCCGCATCGCCGACAAGATCATGCAGATGCCGGAGGAAACGTCTCCGTTTACGCTCGAATCCGCGGATGACAGTTATCAGGAAGCGGCTATCGAGGCGGAAACCGATTTTGAAAATAAAAAAGAATATGTCGAGGAACTGCTTCATTCGGGCGTGCTGTCGCAGGGCGATTTAATTGAAACTGTAGAATCCCAGCAACTGGAAATAAACAAAATAAAAAAGGAAAATTTATTCCTAAAAACCAAGCTGTCAAAAGCCCTGTCGCAGGGTTTTAAGCCGTAAACCCGCCTGCGGACGCATCCAGCGCCGGCACCGGGCGGACAGGGCAAATGACACAATCTTTGACTAGGAATTATCGGGAAGCCGGATAATCCTGCCGGAGCCTACGGCGTTAAAATCGATAACCTCGGTGCCCCTGTAATATATCGTTCCGTTTCCGACGCCGTTAACGGACAAATCGCCTGTCGTCCAGGTAAGAATCTTCCCCGCGCCGACAATATTGGCGGCGGTGTCGGCGGCCTTGAAATTTTGCGCGTCGACTGTTCCGTCTCCGACCATGTTGATTTTGACGCTCTGTGCGCTTCCTGTTAACAGAATTGTCCCGCCTCCAGCCGTGTTTATCTCGACGGTCTCGCAATCAAGGCTGCCGCGGATCTCCGCCGCTCCAGCCTGTCCTATCATGAATGACGGAAGCGCCACATCGCCCGAAAACTCGACTGTCGCGTTATACGCCGCGCCGATGCCGGACAGGGGCGGGGTATATACGTCAACCGAAAAACGCGGGAATTTCTCCGCCTTTCCCTTCACGCGGATTTCCAGTTCGTTCTTCTTTTTTGTCCGCAGTTCGATTTTTTCGCTCAGATTTGACGGAGCGCTTATAACTATCCGTTGCGACTCCGAGCGATGAATCCTGACATCGGCGTTCGCGCGAATGTACAGAACCTCGAATGCGGGCGGCG
>JAIRSQ010000087.1 GCA_031255395.1 Spirochaetaceae bacterium
GCGGATGCCGGCGTATGCGTAATCGCGTTCATCGTCGCGGGAGCCTTCGCGCATAACTTCGCTCTTGCGGCCTCCGCCTCCGGCGTGCCTGTGAACGGAAGAATCGCCGTAGTTGCCGGGCTTGTACTTGTCGCGGTTTTCGCGCTCGTCTCGCGCCCGAAAACGGCCGCCGCGTGAAGTTCATCGTAATGTTCAACGACATTTCAGGGTCTGTCCTTACCGAGCAGGCCCTGAAACGTCGGGCCTATCCTTGCGTCGTCGACATAGCACCCCGCGCTCTTGGCGCAGGTTGCGTGTACATAGTCCGCACCGAAGCGCAAACCCGCGACGACCTCGCCTCCATCCTCGACGAGGCCGAAATCGGCTGGACAAACATAATACAGGATGAGCAATGAGGAAGGAGCAATGAGGAATGGTTTTGAGTGAGGGCTTGCGGGTCATTCAGTGAGAGCAAGCGAACGAGTGAGTTTTACGAGGATAGCTGATGAGTCGTCCGGGTATTCGTCATTGCGAGCGTCAGCGAAGCAATCCAGCGCAAGAAGGCTGGCGAATCGGCCTTGAGAGCGGGTTAGTGGCTGGAAAGCTAGAATACTATAAATGAGGTTAAAAAGTTTATGTTTACAATAACAAATTTGTGGGTAATTATCGGGCTGGCGGTGTTTGCCGGTCTTTTGGGCTTGTTGGCGGCGGTACGCGGCAAGCTGGGGTTTACGGCCCGCGTGGGGCTGGCCCTTGTGCTGGGCGCAATCTTTGGCGTCGTCATGCAAATTATTTTCGGCGCGGAAACGCAGGCCGGAGCGGGCGCTTTGATCAAAAAGTGGATTAACATTGTCGGCTCCCTTTTTACCAAGTCCCTGCAATTGATCATCGTGCCGCTGGTGCTGGTTTCCATCATCAACGCTATCACCAAGCTGACAAGCTCCGGCGAAGGTTTTAAAAAAGCCGGGCGTATCATCGCGTTCCTGCTTGTTACCACCGCGATTTCGGCGGTATTCACGCTGGTTTTTGTTCGGATTTTCAATTTGAGCGCCGATCACCTTATCGAATACACGGAGTCCGCTTCCCGGCCTGCGGACGTGGCGGGCACCATCCTCAACCTGATACCGAACAATATTTTCGGCGCGTTTGCTTCCAACTCCGTGCTGCCGGTCGTATTTGCCGCCGCGCTGATAGGCTTCGCTTATTTGGCGGTCAAAAAGGACGAACCGGGGCTTGGAGCGCGGTTCGAGGCGTTTCTTGAGACGGCTTACGCCCTCGTGCTAAAGATGGTCCATTTTGTCATCGGCTTTACCCCCTACGGCGTTCTGGCGATAATAACCGTCCGTGTCGCTTCGGGGAACGGGATGTTCATCATCCAGCTTGGACTGGTCATAGCGGTGTCCTTTGCCGCGATGCTGGCAATATTCATCATGCATCTGGTTATCGCCACTGCCGGAGGGATTCCGCCGCTGGTTTATTTGAAAAAAACCGGCCCAGCCCTGCTCTTTGCCTTTAGTTCCCGAAGCAGCGCCGCCACGGTGCCGCTAACGATAGAAGCGCAACGCAGCCTTGGCGTGGGCGAGGCAAACGCCAACCTAGCGGCGGCCCTGGGCACCTGCATCGGACAAAACGGCTGCGCCGGGCTGACCCCGCCGATGATTGCGATCCTTGTGGGACTCGTGCAGGGCTGGAATGTCTGGTCCCCGGCCTTCCTCGTGCCGCTCGTGCTGTACGTGGTAATCGCTTCGATTGGAACCGCCGGAGTTGGCGGCGGCGCCATCAACGTCTCGCTGCTCGTGATGTCCCTGATGGGACTTCCGGTAGAGCTGGTCGCCGTGCTCATCTCGATTGATTTTATCATCGACATGGGCAGGACGCTGATAAACGTGAGCGACAGCATCCTTGCGGGTTTCGTGGCCGGAAGACTGGAACGCGAAATCAACGAGGACGCGCTCTACGACAGAGCCAGTCTCGAAACGCTGGAAAAACAGGAATTGCGGACAGGCCACAGTGGCGCTGCCGTCTAAAAAGATAAGGAGTATATTTGTATGCAAAAGACAATTAGTTTGAAGAAGACACGGGAAGACGCGGAGAATATGTACCGTGCGTGCGGTTTTTACTGTTCCGAGGCTGTAGTGGCCGCGATACGGGCGAACATCGCACCCGAAATGCCGGAGGCGCTCATCGCGGCGGCATCCGGCTTTCCTGTAGGTGTGGGGCGCTCCATGTGTATGTGCGGGGCGGTATCAGGCGGCGTTCTGTCCCTTGGCTATTTTTTTGGCAGGACGGAGCCGTCATCGGCGGACGATCCAAAAAGCGTGACCACCATGAAACTTGCGGGCGAGCTTCAGCAGAGTTTTAGGGACGCGCACGGCGGCGTACTCTGTTGCCATGTCCACACGAATGACGGGCGCATGGAACTCGAAAAACTCATGGCCCAGTGTGTGAGTTTTACCGGCGAGATAGCGGCGAAGACAGCGGAAATCGTAGCCAGGGAACTCAATATCGAGGTGTCCGGCTAATCGCTACCGTGTCGGTTGTCCGCAGGCAGGAGGCCCACCAGTGGGTTTCATGCTTGGCCTTTATTATGAAAAGGGCGTTAGGCATACGCGGCTGTTAGCGGATTTTTGTTTGATATTTTATTTGCTCTTTTGTTTTTGGGGCGCATCCCCCGCTATGCGGGGGTCGGGCTTTCCGCTCCAATTGCTACGCAATTTCCGCTTCAATCCCTTGCGCAAGAGGCATCATCGGGAAGAGGTTTGCGAGTCGTCCCGGCAGTCGTCATTACGAGCAGAGTGAAGCAATTCAGCGGCAAGGAGGCTGGATGCCCCGTATATGTGCGGGGCGATATCAGACAGCGTTAGTCCCTGACTAAATAGTTACCAAAATTAAACATAGATGCCGATATAATGTATGATGGGGAGTTGTCCGATTCAAAGTTTATGACGCATTTAACAAAGTATTTCGCTGTTTTTGTCGCATTTTGCGCGTTTGCCGTAGTTCCGATTCTTGCCGCCGACATCAATGCACCGTACATCGCCGATGAGATTCGTGCAGCAGCGGCAGCCGCCGAAAAGCCGTCCGTGAACACTGAGGAACGGCATGACGCCTATACACGGCTTGCAAGACTGTTGCAACTGTCCCTTGATGTGGAGGGTGCGGCGGTCGCATGGAAAAACGCGGCTTACGCCATTCCCGAAAAGCGGGACGACACGGCCCTTGCCCAGTCTGCCGTATGCTATTTCTCGATGGGCAACTGGGAAGAGGCACGTTCCATCGTCAAATTGTTACTGCTGACCGTCCGTGATGATACGGAAGTTTTAAAAAAAGCCGTGTATCTGAACGCACAGATCGATGCCTTTGACTCGGGCAGCCTTGACGCGCTGTATACGATTGCCGGTAATCCCGAATATGCTGACTTCCATCCGACCGTTTACTACACGCTTTGGCAGGTGGGTGGAAAGAACGAATACAAGACCAAGCTAGTGACCGAGTTTCCTGATAGTCCCGAAGCCTGCATATCCGATGCTTCAAAACTGGTTTCCATAACGCCGCACCCATACTGGCTGCTGTTTCCGGGCAGGGAGACCACACCCGACATGGTACCGCCGCCCAGCCAGATAGCCACCAACCCGTCCCGTTCATTACAAGCCGGTCTGTACAAGGAGCAAGAGAACGCCGACCTACAGGCAACCCGCTTGAAAGGAGCCGGCTACAACGCCATTGTCACACATCGTCTCATGTATGGTACCGATTACTGGGCTGTATCCGTCATTATTCCAGACGACGACAATGTTAAAACCGCCATGTCAGACTTAAAAACCCTGGGTTTTGAGACATTCCCCGAACGCTAGAACCTGGGTTTAACAGGAAACAGCAACTATTCAGCAAACAGCCGAACGGGATTACGAATAGCTCCATTTTGGGTGAAGGTGAGAAATCCCATCCTCGCTATAACTACTTCGACCTAACTTTTTAGGTAAAGCGGGCGAACGTCAGACTTGAGCGACTCCGGCGGCTATAACCGCCGGCACGAAAGGAGCAACCGGCACATGGTAACGAAAACCTCCACCCAGTGTACCGCATTGTTTAGTGTTTTCCCCTTTACTGGGACCGAAGGTTTTGCCGTAATCCGCGCTGACCAACTGGAGGAGCAGGCGACACGGGGTCCGCCGACAGCAGACAAAGACGACCGGAAGTCCGAAACAGGATGCCGGAGGCTGGATAGCCGTACTACTCCCTCCCTTACGCAAGGGACATGAACAACCTGTAACATAGTCCGACGAGGTGGTTTGCGCAGGAAGCGCGGGGGGCGCGTTGCGGCTGAGAGCTGCCGTTCGTTCGCCGCGAATAAAGAAAAGGCCCGGCGGCTACCTGCTTTCCCGCGTCTTTGGGGCGCGGTATCATCGGCGTTAGGGGGCTTGACTTCCGTGTTCGGAACGGGAACGGGTATGGCACCTCCA
>JAIRSQ010000099.1 GCA_031255395.1 Spirochaetaceae bacterium
TGCAAAGCCTGCTCCGCGCTGGATTGCTTCGCCCTATCGGGCTCGCAATGACGACATCTCGGAAGCCTTGCCAGCCTCCTTGCAAGGCTCGCTCACAAGCCTGACCCCGGGGATGACTCGCAACTCTCACTCAAAACCATTGCTCATTGCTCATTATTAAACGTATGCCAAACGCTCTTTTCGGACCTGAAGGCAGAGCCCGAAAGCCGCTATCTGTACGCTACCGCGGAGCGGATGAGGAACCCACTGGTGGGCGCTGGCGGGCAGCCGCGTATGCCAGACGCCCTTTTCGGAGTAACGGCTAAGCGTTAAACCCGCTGGCGGGTTCCGCCACAGCAGCCTCGTCTACAAGAGCCGAGGCATCGCCTTTGCCTCGGAAGCGCAGCACGTTTACCATGAAGATGTTGAGCTTGTTTACGATGTTGGGCGGCAACAGGTTGCCGTCAACCTCGACAGACAGGACAGGGTAGTTGCGCTCACGGGCCCACGGCGTAAAGAGCCCCTCGATAACGCGGCCTATAAGACAGGCAAACGGCGAAATGTTTACGATGCCGCATAAAAGGCAACTGACAAAGCGGATCAACAGCGCCGTTGGCCCAAAAATATCTGGTCATGCTTTTTTAGCCTTGCCTTTATGAAATTGACATATCGTCTGAACTGCGCAGAATCGCAAAACTCTTTCCAAAACCAAACTTTTCATACGGTGCAACCATCCGTCATTGCGAGGCGGCGGTAACTTGCCGTGGCAAGCTGACGATAGAGTCGAAGCAATCCACTGCCGAGACTGCCTAGCATGTATTGCTTCGCTCGGCGAATTGTCGCACGCTCGCAATGACGAGGGGAGCTCTTGCATTGGGCACTGACATGAGGCAAACGGGGAGTTGACTCGAAGGTGGCTATTCTGATATGCTAAAAGTCATGTTTATTATGCAAAGGAAGGAGGTGATAATACTTGGCGAATATTTTTGTTGACGATAATGAGCCTTTGGAGAAGGCCATTAAGCGTTTCAAAAGGATGGTCGAAAAAGAAGGCATCATCCGTGAATTTAAAAAACGCGAATATTACGAGAAGCCGTCGACCGTGCTTAACCGCAAGAAAAAGGCCTTGCGGCGAAAGCTGGTAAAAAGGACGCACGGTAAAAGCGGCGGAAAATATGAATACTAGCGGCTTGTAGGCGCTTGCAGGTTTTTGCGTCACGCTGTGCCGCAAAAACCGCGATTTATGGGTTGCCGGCCCGCTGGGTTTTTCGTTTTTTTTACAAAGGACAAGAGGATGAGTTATATGCTGGAAAAAAAGAACGGTGTATCGTCAAAGGAGCTTTCCAAAATAGGAGTTAGCGCGATATTGCAATTTGCGGGCGGGGCGGTTTTGGCGGTTTTGGGAGTGTTGCCGCCGCTGATATCCGCCGCCGCGGGCGTAGTTCTTACCGCGTTGGGCTTGAGCGGAATCGCCTCACGCGACAAAGAGGATAAAAAAATAGGCGGCATTTTGGCGGTTTCGGGTGCCGCGGCAATACTGGCGCGGTACGGCGTTATTAGTATGCTGAAAGCCGCAGGCAGGATGGTTCTTTTTACCGGAGCCGCGGCCCTCATAGGATTGGGACTGTTTAATATTGTCAGATTCGTTTTAGGTTTGAAAAAACGTTCATAAGCCCGCCCAGCGTATTTCATAAAAAAGCGGCCTGTCAAGGACAAGCGCGTCGATGAGCCGTATCGCGAATTCGGCGCGGTTCCCCTTGAAAGTCCCTCCCGTCGCGCGTTGCACGGGGCTGGGAAGATCAAGAACGATTGAAATGCTTGCATTGCCTATCTCTTCGGCGACGGTTTTGCCGTAAACCGAAGAAACCAGTTCAAGATAACCGTCATTGTCTATCACTTCTCCGGTAGCGATCGGCGCCATCAACGCTGAAAGGTAATCCGCAAGATCGGTTGAAACGAGCGATATGAATTCTTGCCCGGTACCGCGGTTTAAGCTGACGGCAAGCCGACCGCCGTTTGCCGTTTGTTCCCAAACGGCAAACGGCTCAGGCGGCGTTACGGCGTTTTTCGCGGGCGCACGGCGTGAGAGGCTGTTAAAAAACACAGCCGCGTCAGCCGCCGCTATGCGGCCTTCCACGCCGCCGAACGGCGTATTGTGCAGCGCGGCGGTTTCTATTCCGGACATCCGCGCAAAGGCGTCGTTTAACAATCCCGCGTCAAGAACCGGCGCGGCACTGTCTTTCGGGGCAAGGCTCTTTAATAAGCCGTTCATGCCGGGAAGCAGTTCGCTACGCAAAACCAGTTCGGCACGACCTTCCTTGTGAATTTTGCCGTTTATGCGGGTCGAACAGGAGGCGCAAAGCAGAGCGGAAAAAACGGCCAGTGCCAGAAAGCAGGCACTGGCCGAATTATGCGGCGTATGGGTTGTCCTTCCGCTTGAAAGCGGCGTGCAGTTCATTTATTAAGCGGCGAGTACGCGTTAGCGGGGTTCCAGATGCCGGACCGCTTTTCACCTTTCAGACTCGGTATATCGATAACCATGCCGGGTTCAATCAGGTCAGGGTTATTCGGGTCGGGCAATTTTTTCTTGTTTGCGTTATACAGCAACGGCCAGCGGCGCGGATCGCCGTAAACCCATGACTTTCCCGCTATGTTCCAAAAGCAGTCTCCGTACGCTTCCCACGATCTTACTACATATTGGGCAGGATACGGCGTTTGTTCGACGGTAGTATCTTCTTTTGGCGCGTTTTCTGCCAGAGCCTCCGTTACAGCGGCGTCTTCCGCCGAAATTTCCGCGACAGGCGCTTCCTCCGGAGCCGCAACGGGCAGTCTGACCGCTGCCAGCGTTTTAATAACCTTGCCGGCGTTATCAATAGCCACGTTCCATTCGCGGGCTTCAGCCGCTATAAGGCCAAGGTTGTAGTATGTTTTCGCGCTGTAAAATTCATCCGGATACAGGCGTTTGATTTCAGCAGAATCCGCCATGGCCAGCCGTTCAAGAGCGTTTTCCATCATGACATCAACGGTATACATTTTTACCTGCGACCCGACATACATATCTGACGTCATGGCAGCCCTTATCGCGTCTTCCGCGTATTTTTCGGCTTTGTCGTAATAGCCGCCCGCGAACGCTTGCCGCGCCAGCTTTTGCAGTCTTACGCTTTCAGCAAGATGCTCGTTTTTGCGAATATTACTAAACGTTTCGCCGGAATGATCCGTCGCGGCGGCGGAAACAAAAAAACAAACCTGCGCCAGGATTATTAACAGAATCAGGCGTTTTATATCGCCTCGTTTTTTATAGGTCATAGTTTTCTCCATTTTCTATGGCGGAATTTTCCAGTATTTTTGCCGCGTCTTCAGCAAGTTTTTCGCTTTCGCTGATTTTTTTCTCTGCGGCTTCGAGAGCAAGTTCCGCTCTTGCCTTCTTTTCGCCGGCGATTCTTATCGATTCGACAAATACGGGAACAGCGTCGTCATAAAAATCTATAGCGGAGCCGTAGTCTTTGGAGCGAAAGGCTGTCTCGCCTTTGTTGTGCAGTTCGGCGGCCAAGTTATAGCTTTCTTTTGCGGCGGCGTCCGCCTTCAGTTTAAGCGCTTCCTGTTGAATGCCGGCAGAGGCATCGCGCGCCGCTTCCGCTTTTGCCAGCCACCATTCGTCTATGATAGCGGTAAACCCCGAAAGTGCGGCAAGTCCGTCATCAAGCACTGCCTTGTCTAACGTATCAAAACCCGCGTCGTACGCTTCGGTCGCTCGCGCCAGTGCCGCGTCCGCGTCGTCAAATCTCTGCTGGGACGTTTCGTAAAGCCTGTCGTTCATTATTTCCTGACGTTTCACCCGCGCCTGTGTCAATATTTCGCCCAGTTCCTGATGATCCTGCCGTTGTTTTTCGAACGCGGCCAGCGCATCGGCATCGTCTTCGGCTGATTTTTCCGTATCCGGCACTTCTATCGTTTCGACAGTTTCTATCGTTTCGATAACTTCGACCGTTTCCGCGGCAGGTTGTTCCTGTTCAGGCTGAGCCTGTTCAATCGGTTTCGGCGCGCTTTTGCAAGCAAAAAAATATCCCGCCGTAAAAAGCATCAAACAAATTCGGAGGAAACGTGCTTTAATCAAAATAAAACTCCTATTATTCCCTTTATCGGTATTTTTAACACCCTTCTTAAATATAATATAAGCAAAGCGACGCTTCTTAAAGAGGCACGCCCGTCATTGCTAGGCGGCGGGAAATTGCCGATAGCGTTGAAGCAATCCATGCAAGGCCGCCTCGCCAGTTCCCAATCAGCGCTTCAGTCATCGAAAATCTATGAAAAAAGAAAAAACGCCTTTCATCCTTGACGAACCTTAGAAACCAGTATCCGGCCTAACTACGGCGGTTAAAGTCCTCCCGTTCCCCGCGCGCAGTTTCACTCGGTCTCTCTCGCCGTTGCAAAGCGGCTTGCCGCCGCCTCGTAGTGGCGACTCTCTAGAGACATGACCCCTAAATACGCCTCCACAGCCCTCCCTGCAAAACTCACTTCTCAGCCCGCTTGCTCGGGACGATTCGCGACCCTCCATCGATATCATTACTCATTGCTCATTTGTCCGTTATTGCGAAAAGGGGAAGGTGAATCAAAACGGCATACAGTCGCCATAATTATGCATGAGAACTTTAAGGGAACTTAAACAGGGCGTATGGTACGAAGTTCATACGGCCATAAATAACGGGGAACCGTTGTTCCAGTCGCGTCAAGCACTGAGGCTCTTTGCCCGGGTTTTGGACGATACGGCGGCGCGCTTCGATTTTGAGATTCGCGGACTGTGTCTGAAGGACGACCTGCTCGCGTTCCGCGTTAAACCGGCGGACGGGCTTCAGTTACCGCGGATGATGCAATGGCTCAAGCAAACATTTGCGGTGAGGTACAACGTCAGGCACAAGCGGAGAGGGCATATCTGGGGCGACCGGTACTGGTCGAAGATAGCGGAAGACGAACCGCCTGAAGGGGCGAGGGACGAGAAGGCGGAACTTTTTCCGGCTGTGGGAGGGGTCAGACCCCTATCGCGGAAGGTGAAAGCTGGAGGAAGATTTCTTTCGTTGAAAACGAGGGTTAGGGTCAGACCCTTTCTAGGGAAACTCGCCAAAATTCCCAGCAAAGCGGCCTCTCCTCCCGCCTAACCCGCTAGGATCAGCCCTCCGTCGGCAAAAAGGGCGCAAACCCGTTCTCCGCAATTCCTCTCGTAAACGGCATCGGGATGACTCCGCCCAAACGCTCCGCTCACAATGACGACCCCTAGGGGCCTGACCCCAATGACGCCTCCCCAGTCCGCCCGCAAGGCCAATTCACGACTTCCCATCGACATCATTCACTATTGTTCAGCTTGCGTGTCAGAAATTCAAATAACCGGACAGGCGCCTGAAGGTTTGGTTTACGATAGCCCGGTCTTCAGTGCCAGCGTTGTCGCCCAGCTCGTCTATAAGGCTTTCCAGAGAAGAAAGGCTCTCGTTCAGCGCGTTGTGAAAGCCGCGGGAACAGTTAAGGCTGTACGCGCCCTCGCTGTTTGTCAGGCAGATAAAGCCAAAGTCTTTTTTACCAGCCTTCCAGCGAGTCGGAGCAAGGACGAGGGGCAGAACTTCTAGCAATGCGTCAGGCTCCTCGGACGGCGAGAAAACTTTTTTTTGCGGCCAATCCCGCCCGACCGCGCCGTCAATATCCAACTCTCGGGCAAGACGCAGAATCAGATTTAATTTTTCGCCGTCAAACAGCCTGTATTTGCCGTTAATCTTTATGCGCCCTTTAAGCCCTTTTAGAAGAATGTCCCCTGCCACCGCAAGCCGCGCCGCCTCGT
>JAIRSQ010000100.1 GCA_031255395.1 Spirochaetaceae bacterium
TAAAACAGCAATTATCAAAGTAAATTAACTTCATGCCTTGAGACTAGTATATCCGGGAAAAATAGACAAGATGCGAGACTGGCCGCAAACGGTTAAGACAGGGTAAGCCGTCATTGCGAAGGTGCAGGGTGAGGCAATCCGGCATACGAATGAGCACTGAGGGGTGGTGTCTATAAGTAGGCTGGCGAGTCGTCCATGCGATCAGCCCTGGGCGGGGCGTTAGGCATGCCGGCGAGTGTCGGCGGGCAACACGCTGGGGAAACAGCCGCCCTTTTCATACCGTAGGCGGGGCGTAAAATCCGCTAGCGGGCAAGTCTTCGGGGAAGGTTATTTTGCGGTTGAACACATCGCCTTCGATGACAGCGACCGGACCGGAAAATTCGCCCCAAATTTCAGCGTCATCCGTATATTCGACCGGCTGTCCTGTCTCTTTGCCGCGAAGTTCGCGTTCCGCGGCTTTTTCATGCGCCGTAAGCAACGCGTCAAACGCGAAGGCCTGCGGAGTTTGAGCCAAAACCACAGAAGCGCGTCTAAGATGGCGCGTTACAAAGCCGCACTCAACCTCTTTCGGGGTTTCAGCAAGCGGCACAACCGGAATCACGGCGCGGCTCAGCAAAACGGCGTCGATTGCGCTGTCGATTAGACTGGTTTTTATCCAGGGGCGCGCTCCGTCATGTATCAAAACATAATCCGGCCTGTAACAGGCAAGCGTGGATAGCGCGTGATATACCGAAAGTCGCCTTGAACTGCCGCCCGGTACGAAAATGACTGACGGGCGTGTCCGGCGCAACAATGCCGGCGGCAACGCCTTTCGGGCCGCGTATTCACCGTTTTTCGCATCGGGCGGCGTCGTTATCGCTATCAGGCCGACGCGCGGGCAGTCCGCAAAGGCGCTTGCCGCCGCGCCCAGCACTGTCAAAGGTTCGTCCGTTTTACAGGGGTTATCCGCCGCTCCATCAGAGGCGGACGAGAGCGGAAGGGCAAGGTATTCCTTTTTAAGGCCGCCCATCCGCGCGGAAGAACCTGCGGCGGTTATTACCGCGGCCACGCAAACGTTCATTCGAACAGCCTATCTGTTTTCAAGACGGGTGTGAATAATCGTTTCGATTTCGTCTTTGTTTTTTTTCAGCGCGTAAGACAGCTCGTCTTCAAACAGCTTTTTAGCCGATTCGTAAAGTTTGCGCTCCATGATTGGGAGTTCCTTTACCTTGCTGCGATGATAAAGCGAGCGGACAATAGCGGCGATGTCCATCACCGTGCCTTTTTTAAGCAGGTCCAGATTCATCTGATAACGCAGCTTCCAGTCTGAAGGATTCGGCTCAAACGGCTCTCCGATAAAATCCAGAGCTTTTTGAGCGTCCTCCGCCGGCACAATGGCTCGGATGCCAAGATCCTCAACCTTGCTAACCGGAACCATTATCGTCATATCCGTAACTTCAATGTATACCACAAAGTACGGAACCGTCTCTCCGTTAAAATCTTTTTCCTCTATAGAATTAATGACTCCTACGCCCTGCGTAGGGTAAACCACTCTTTGCTTTAGCTTAAAAGGATATTTCTTGTCTGCCACAATTAAAATATAGCTTAAATATTCAAAATTGTTAACCCGCCGGCGGGTTTAAACAACAATTCCGATTTCGGGCAGGCCGCTGACGTTAATGGGCAACGAAGGATAAGAGTTGCTAGGCGTCCGGGCGGCCGTCATTGCGAGCTAAGCGCTTGGGCGGAGTCCTCCCGCTGCCGCTTGCGGGCGGAGTTGCGGAGACGAGTTTTTAAGGCGTTTTGCCGTCGAAACGCGGGGTTAGGCTGGGGGAACGGCGGATTTTCGGGGAATTTTGGCAGGTTTCCACAAAAGGGGTCTGACCCCGGCCCTATGTTTTTCTGACGGAGGTCTGCTTCCGTTTTTAATCCTCCCCGATAGAGGTCTGACCCCTTCCCAAGCCGGCGAAAACTCCGCCGTCTCCGTGTCCGCCGCGTTCCCGCTCAAACTCTCCGCGCCCTCAGGCGGCTCGCCTTCCACAATCCTCGACCAGTACCGGTCGCCCCAGATATGCCCGCTCCAGCCGTTCAGCAAATTGTACCTTACGGCAAACGTCTGCTTCAGCCACTGCATTATCCGCGGCAACTGGAACCCGTCCGCAGGCTTGACGAGGAAGACTAGCAGGTCATCTTTCAGACGCAGAGCGCGAATCTCAAAATCGAAACGCGCCGCTGTATCGTACAAAACCCGGGCGAAAAGCCGTAGTGCCTGACGCGACTGAAACAGCGGTTTCCGGTTGTTTACGGCCGTGCGTATTTCATACCACGCGCCCGCTTTAAGTTTTCTTAAAGTTCTCATACATACTTATTGCGCCTGTATGCCGTTTTGCTTTAATCCGCAAGCGAAAAAGCGTTAAAAACGTATATTCCCTCATGCGGGACTTGCCGCTGCCGCTTTCCGCCATTGATTCGCATTCATAAAGTTGGAAAAGAGTGTCTGCTATCGCCCGCTTGAATACATAAACAATTTCATGAGAATATGAGCCTAAAGAGGAGAGTTGTTATGTTAGTTCGCCGTGTTATGAAAAAAAACCCTGTCTATGTTCGTTCCGGCACGTTTGTTAGCGAGGCGCGGTCGTTGATGAAAAAAGAAAGCATTTCTCATCTGCCTGTGCTTGACTCGGGCAACCGGCTGATTGGCATATTGACAAAACGTGATATGCTTAATGCCGGACCTTCGCCGGCTACGAGCCTTGATATGTATGAAATCAGCTACCTGTTATCGAAACTGACGATTGACAAGGTAATGACAAAAAATGTTTTTACCGCCGGCGAGGACGAAGTGATCGAGGAAGCGGCGCGCGTGATGGCGGACAACAACATAAGCTGCCTGCCTGTGATGCGCGACAAGCTGTTGGTTGGCATCGTAACTGTAAAAGACCTGTTCGGAACTTTTATTAACGCTTTCGGGACGCGGCACCCGGGTGTCAGGGTCAGTTTCGTCATGGAAGACAAGCTGGGACAGATCGCAAAACTTAGCGGCGCAATATTCGAAAAGGGAGGCAACATATATTCTTTTGTTACGCATGACGACAACGACCTTTATATAGGCGGCACCATGCGGATCGGCGGATTGGATGTTGATACCGTCAAAATCATATTTGAGAATGCGGGCGCCAAAGTCTTAGATATTCGCTGATGTAATGACAGAGCGGTTCTTACGCCGCGAGTTTGACTAGAGCCATTAAAAAATGAATATAACCGTTGCGCCGCGCCGTTTTGACGAAACCGTCCGCATACCAGCCTCGAAATCGCATACGATACGCCGTTTGCTCGTGGCGTCTTTTGCGGAAGGCGTTTCTAAAATTGATTATCCGCTTGATTCGCTTGACGCGCGTTCCTGTCTTTCTATTTGTCGCGCGTTAGGAGCGCGGATATGGGAAACAAAGGACAGTAAAGGCGGCCTTGAGCGATGGACGGTACGCGGAACAGGCGGCGCAAAAGGATTGAAGCGGCGGACAGACTTAGACGTCTCGCCGATTCTTGACGTTGGCAATTCGGGGACGAGCCTGTTTCTTGCCCTTGCGATGGCGTCGCTCGGCGATGAGCCATTTACGTTCACGGGCGACGAGCAGATAGCGAGGCGTAGCGCGGCCCCGCTGTTAGAGGCGCTTGCCGGACTGGGCGTCGACGTGCGTTCCGGCAAAAACGGCTGCATACCGGTAACGGCGCGCGGCCCGTGGCGTGGCGGCAGAGTCAGCGTGGAATGCCCCACAAGCCAGTATCTCTCCGCTTTGTTGCTTGCCGCCCCGCTCGCGCCTGCTGGAACGCTTACAGAGATTGATGTTCCGCTACTCAACGAAAAACCGTACATCGGCATGACATTGTCTTATCTGGACAGGCAGGATATAGCGTACAAAAAGAAAGATGATTTCTCATACTTCGCGATACGGGGCGGTTCGGCTTATGTTCCTATAAACGGGGCTGTGAGCGCTGATTTCTCGTCCGCTGCCTTTCCCGCCTGCGCCGCCGCAGTAAGCCGCGGCAAAACCGTTTTGCTTGGCCTTGATCCTAACGATTCCCAAGGTGACAAGGCGTTTTTTGATATGCTTGGCAAAATGGGCTGTGATGTAAAATGGGAACCTTCGGCGGATGGCGGCATGAAGGTAACAGTAGAGGGCGGGACGAGGCTTCGCGGCGGACGCTTCGACCTGAACGACACGCCTGATATGCTCCCCGCCGCCGCGGTGCTGGCGGCCTTCGCGGACGGCGAGACCCGTCTTGAGAATGTAGCCCACGCGCGCATAAAAGAGACTGACCGCATCGCGGCTATGGCCGCGGAGTTAGGCAAGCTGGGCGTAGACTGTACCGAGTTGCCGGACGGGCTTGTGATACGCGGAGGAAAAATTCCATCTGGAGGCCTTGCGGACGGGCACGGCGACCATCGTATTGTTATGGCGCTTGCCGTCTGCGGTCTGGGGGCGGCGGCACCAATCACCGTAACGACCACCGAGGCAGCGGACATAACGTACCCCGGTTTCCTTAGTCTGTTGGAAATAAATTAAAAATATTGACGTTCCGAAAAATTACAGCCGTGTATATCGCGGCGCCGGCGGCGACATTCCAATAACGGGGGCGTGGATGCGGCGCAGGGAGTTTGTAGCGAGCGCGAAAATCGAAAACTGGCAAGACATAAAAGCTCTCGCGCTGACGAGCGTCGGGACGGACAAGGGCGCGCGGCGGGCGGATCCGGATTTTGGAAGCGAGCTGTGGCTGTTAAAACGGAACGGGAAAACCGCCGGGGAAACTGCGGGGACGCTGCGGCGCATGACACTTGAGGCCGCGGCGCGGCTTGCCAGGGACGCCATTGCGGAAAAAACAGGCTGCGCGGCGGAAAGAACCGGCAGGAACGAAATAGCCTATAC